>DASRDX010000001.1 GCA_035652395.1 Candidatus Paceibacterota bacterium
CTATGTTGCTTCTGCACACCACCGGACGCAAGACCGGCCAGAAGCGCACGCACACGCTTCTCTACGTGCGCGATGGCGAGGACATGATCATCTGCGCCTCCAACAACGGCCAGCCTCACCATCCGGCGTGGTACTGGAACCTCAAGGCCAACCCGCGCGCGCAGGTCCAGGCGGGCCGGCAGCATTACGAGGTAATCGCCGAAATAGCCACAGGCGAGCAATATCAGCATCTCTGGCAAAAGCTGGTCGCCGTGCGTCCTCAATACACCGAATATCGCACGCGCACCACGCGGGAATTTCCAATCGTAATTTTAAAGCCAATAAGTGAGAGCAGGTAAGAAGGTCTCCCTCTTTGTTGCGGCAAATTCCCTTTTTGCCAGGGGAGAGAGATTTTAGGAGTCGAGGCTTTATGTGTCAGGACTAATGTAAGGGATCTGTCACTGTAACCAGGGTGTCAGAGCTTGTATCGTCGATATTTCCCTGCATAAGATTTATAAATTCTCTACATAAAGGTAGCTTTTCTCTAATATAAGCTCTCAATATATCAGGTGAAGGTTTAGAAAATGACTCAGCGAAGATAGAGATGCCTTCTAAAGATTTTGTACTAATACCTATCTCCATTAATGTGTATTTAACTTCATCATCACTATGGAAACGCCGTATCGGTGTCATGTACTCAATACCATACGCTCGATGTAGCTCACGGAATTCATTAATAGCCTCTGGCATTTGCTCCGGCATATCCTCTTGATAGCCGCTGGTACCATCAGCAATCAGTACAATATTGCGTTTTAAACAATAAACTATAGCTGCTGCATGCATAGCCATTTTTTCACCAACGAGGATAAGATTATATTTATACTTCGCAAAATCGTTTTCTATATTAAGTATTGCTATACGTCTAAATAAACCAAAAATTGGTATAAATACTCTACCCATAATATGCTCGGGAAACATCTCTTTTAATTCCTTAAATCTATACTCGGAAATCTCGCTTTTGATGCCTATTCCGCTTATAAAGCTAATAAGATGAACTTTATAATTTTTTAACGCATAAATACAGGCGGCAAGCGAGGAGTCTCTGCCGCCTGAAAAAAGAACAGCGACTTCTTGCTGAGAAATAGCAGATGGATTCATTGGTGTATACTCCACAATACCTCTGAAAAACTACATTTGTCCTCTTGAGATAAGGGTTGGTATAATATGTTTAGATAACACAGAGCCAAGCAAATATCCCTTACTTTTGTAGTCGCGATCGATCCACACATATTCTTTAATTTCTGATTGAGGTGATGGTTGACCATCGATATCGACGTAGTAAACACTCATAACTAAAGGGATATTTTCGAAAATCGCTTGCTCGTTAAACCTGCCAAAGAAAGAAAATGCTTTAACCGAAATTCCCAGCTCTTCTTTTAATTCTCTAGACAAAGTTTGTTCATCATTTTCATCCTTTTCTTGTTTTCCACCTGGAATTATAAACTCTGTGCGATCTTTAAAGAGTTTCCGTACTACTAAAATTTGTTTTCTGTCATTAAAAATGATAGCTCCAACCTTATAGATCGAATTTTGCATATAATAACCCCTCCCAAGAAAACTCACCGTTACAAATTAGCTTATAAGTTATATAATAATATGATTCTTTCTTTAAGTCAACATCTTTTATCAGAAAGGGATCTTGATCGTTTAGCAGGTATTCTGGTCACTTTAAAAGGTCACATCGTTTACCAAAAACCGAGCGATCTGAAGGGCCAAATTGGCCTGTTTTAAGCACCAGGCATTGTCTTTCGCTAAGGGTTCTTCAATACCAGGTTACTTGCATGTGTCTATGGATCAAGACCAAGAGGGGATTTTTTAAAGATTCCCTTGCCGTATTTTATTATTTGGTTGTGCAAATTTTTAAAATCTTCGCTACTTTGACTTATGTGATATTTGACGATTGCTATAATCAGTGCGTGAGATTTACTTATACTCAGCTTTGAGGCTTCAAGAGTAGGAGCAGAGATGAAAGCCGTAATGTCAAGAACATAGTCAAACACTTCGTAATCTTGAAATAGGTCAAATCCATAATTTGAAAGAAAATATTCACGCGTAAAATTATCTTTCTTATTCATCTCTGTGAGAATTCTATGTGAATCGTTATCTGCATAAGAGTCCTGAGATATAATGGCCTTCCACCATCTCGAAAGGATGGAGGACTCCAGCCAGATACGTAGACCTGGCTCTGCGCTTAGCCAGGGCATTCCCCAGCTATCGAATATCGCGTCCCTGGTATAGGCTGCTGCTTCGATCATTTGTTGATCAACCCAAATGTCAATAGATCGGTCGCTGCTTCGTTGAGATTGCAAGGCTGATGCTGCCGGGCTAACCCAGAATCCTTTTGAGAGGGTACTGGTATTAATATTAGCGCGCTTCAAAAGAATGTTGGAGGCTGAAACATATTGCAAATTATAGTTTGAAGCTAGCAACTTTGCGTGAGTAGTTTTCCCCGCCGCTGTTAAGCCAGAGATGAAAATTTTCAGCATATTCCATCCTCTTTTTCCTCTAAACGTCCAAATTACAGGTATCTTTTAGATTTCCAAACTCTTCTGCCAGCATGTTTTGCTAAATCAATTGCTGATAATTTTTTCGCCTCTACTTGAACTTCTCTCGTTTTTTCATCTAAGGAAAAAATAAGAATAGCATCCACGACACTTTCTATCGCAGACAATATTTCTGGGTCTGTATCATCAAATTCGATAAAAATAGTTATCATTCCATATTTTCGCTCGGATGCAATACAATGCTGATAAAACGAGCGTACTAAACTACAGGATGAAACGCTTGCTAGAGATGAAAGATTGTCGTATACAATTCTATTTGGAATTCTATATTTTAAACCTTCTTTTTTTAATATGTTTTTTGTTTTATACCAGGCAGTATTGCCAGCCGAATGAACTCCAGCCATGCCTTTGCCTAAAATGATAGTCACTCCCTCTCTTTCGACCTCTTCGTTTGCATCTTTCAAAACCTCGTCATCGTACCCTAAATGAGGCGAAAACGCATCTATCAAGATGATGTGCCGAAATAAGTTTGCAGATAAAGAATTGCCTCTTTTAAACCATCCCCATACTTGATACGGGGGACGGTCGCAGCAAACATAATTTGCTGTTTCCCCATTATTCACTCCATCTGTAAGGATGTCTATGGCCATAAGTTGAAAAGTTAAATATCGTGGCCCTACAAAAAGAAAGCTGTACCCTTGACTGATGATTTTAATCTCTTCGGAAGTGAGAGAATAGGGCTCCAGGCTAAATGAACTGCGTGGCCTGACTGTCAGGGCATACTTTTTTGAGCGCAGATTATTGATTATACTGAAAGGAAATACATACTTTAAAAAGCGCCTGTCTCTCATATGAGAAACTCTACCGTAAAGTAAAAAAAAGGTTCTAAAGAGAAGCAGCCATCCTATTGCGAATGTTATTAATCCAATTTCGGCAAAATCTAATCCTACAGAAATAACATCGTTAGCAGTTATAATGAGTGATACCACTATTAGCAATGTCGATAAACTAAAAAGAAAGATGGTCGTTACGATATTGTAGGCACTCTCTTGAAGCCTTGAGTGACTATCAAAAAATGCGTATAAACCAACGATAAACGCCAGCGATGCAGTAGATATACCCGCAAATCCAAAAATGAGCTGTAGTTGTTCTGATTGCGACATACTTCTTTGCTCGCTTTACGATAGAAAACTGAAATACACATCACCTAATCGATTACGTTAAATCATAGCTAATTTAGCATATTTATAGATAATTTTCAATAGAAATAAGAAATGCAAAGAGGATACCAATCCTCCTTGCACTAAAGCTGTTTTTGCCGACAAGAGAAAGCGGTGCAAAGGCTCTCAATCGTCGTTAGCGATTTCCTCCTGGAAAGGAAGCCATTCAAGCGATTGTGAGTATGGCTTTTAGAACACCGCTGGCTCCATATATTCGCCAAAGACCGAGCGGAACACATCCATGATCTCGCCCAGCGTGGCGTAGGCTTTCACCGCCTCGATGATCGCAGGCATGGTATTCTCGGTGCCTTCAGCCACGCGGCGCAGATTATCCAGTGCGCGCCGCACGGCGGCCTGGTCGCGCTCGCGCCGCACGCGGTTCAGGCGCTCCAGGTGTGCCTTCTCGCCTACGCGGTCGATATAGAGAGTGGGAACTTTGATCTCTTCGTTCATGAGGTAGTCATTGACGCCGACAATCGTGCGCTTATGCGTATCGATCTCTTGCTGGTAGCGATAGGCCGATTCGGCGATTTCGCGCTGGAAGAAGCCATTCTGAATGCAGGCCAGCACGCCGCCCAGCGACTCGATGCGCGCAATATAATCCATCGCCGCCTGCTCGGTCTGATCGGTCAGAGCCTCGACGAAATAGGAGCCGCCGAGCGGATCGACCGTATTGACCACGCCGCTTTCGGAGGCGATGATCTGCTGGGTGCGCAGGGCGATCAGCGCCGCCTGTTCCGTCGGCAGGGCCAGGGCCTCGTCGAGTGAGTTCGTGTGCAGCGAATTCGTGCCGCCGAGAACCGCCGCCAGGGCCTGGATGGCGGTGCGCACGATATTGTTATCCGGCTGCTGCGCGGTCAGGGAGACCCCGGCGGTCTGCGCGTGGCAGCGCAGCATCCAGGAGCGCGGATTTTTCGCGCCGTAGCGTTCGCGCATCAGCTTTGCCCACAGGCGACGCCCGGCGCGGAACTTGGCAATCTCCTCGAAGAAATCGTTATGCACGTCGAAGAAGAACGAGAGACGGGGCGCGAACTCATCAATGTGCAGTCCGCGCGCCAGCGCGGCCTCGACATACGTCAGGCCATCGGCCAGGGTAAAGGCCAGCTCCTGCACCGCCGTCGCCCCGGCCTCGCGAATATGATAGCCGCTGATGCTGATCGTGTTCCAGCGCGGCATCTCGCGCGTCCCGAACTCGATCGTGTCGGTGACCAGGCGCATCGACGGCTCGGGCGGGAAGAGGAACTCCTTCTGGGCGATGAACTCCTTGAGGATGTCGTTCTGGATCGTGCCCTCGAGGGAGGTCCGGGGCAC
>DASRDX010000002.1 GCA_035652395.1 Candidatus Paceibacterota bacterium
ATAATCGCGTAACATTTCTAGTTACATAAAGCTAATACATTAACTACACGTTTAAGGAAATTCACTATACTACGGGAGATTTTTTCCTTAAAGTAACAGATGCCAAGTCTTCAAGAGGTGTCCGTGATTGCTGTGTCAAAATAAACACAGCTATTTTAATATGTTTCGGTATTGTAAGGTTGAAATTACAATAAAAAATACAAATAAATTATTTAAATTAAGAAAACAAGTCTTAAAATTTAAAATAAATTAAAAAATTATAAAGAAAATATTTTGTATTTGTGCAATTTTAATATAAATAATAAGTGTGGCTTATTATTAAAAGCCCAAATTACAGAAACAAAGGACGAAAACATGCTCCGCCCACACACCTGGGTGCGGCCGCATGGTTTTGGCTTAGATATTTGTGTCGTTTGTTTGTAATTAAACAGTGCCCAACTGTGCATTTTTCCGCATTGTATTGTTGTCTTTAATCGGTTAGGGTTACGATGATCTAAGTCATTTTTCATCACCCAATAGGATTAACCGACTTGTGGGTAAATGTTTTTCTGATAAATCACGTGATTTCGGAGTTCGGGAAAAATCGTGCCACGGGCCGAGCGGAATTTCCGATCCGGACGGTCGGGCCGTAAATTAGCCGAGGGTCAAATGACTGGCCCCAGGGTTAGATGTCAAATAAATTGACGCACCATCGTCTGTTGGTTTGACAGCGATAATGTCACGTGATTTACCCCGCGTCAACTCAGTTGACTTGCCTAATTTTTACTGCGCCACATGGACGCAGTCCTAATCCCTTAGGGTTAGCTAGTCACGTGACCCGGCGTTAAGGTTAGTGCCGGCCGGTTAGGGTTAGCCACGTGACTCCAGCCCGAGTTAGGGTCTGGGTTAGGGTTAGGGTTAGGATTAGGGTTAGGGTTAGGGTTAGGTAAAGGGTTAGGGTTAGGGTTAGGGTTAGGTTAGGGTTAGGGTTAGCCCGGTCAGTACGGTGGTGCCGGGCTATAGAAGTCCCGTGCAATACCGTACAGACTGTTCCCTACCATGCCTATTAAGTTAATGTACACGCGTATAATTTTTACTTTAAAAAACTTTGAAAAATTCTTAGATAGAAATCATTTTTCTAGTCTTGAGACCATCAGAAATACATGAAAAGTTCAGAGGTAGATGAGGTCAATCTTCCCGACTAGTCCAATTAAAAGCTTGTAATACTGCTTTAATTTTTGCGTGTTTTATTCATAACTGTTAGAATACTTTTACCGCGGCGAACGGTGGGTATTAGTCTCAACCCAAAGTCCTCGGTAGTAGATGCGACATTATCAATTGTTTTAACAGCTCTCGTGATAATGTCTCGAGCACCGGAGTTCTCGATCATAATATAAGTATTCTTTTTGGTAGTTTTACCTTTACCTTTTCTGGTTTGATGTGGTTTAAGACCACGGAGAAGCTCATCGCGATCCTCGAATGTGTTTAACGCTAAGAAGCGATCAACTTTTGTTTCTAGATATTTACGACGGAAGAGGAATTGTTTAAACAATTTCAAGCTCTTGTGGTAAGATCTAGCATCTGACGAGTTGCGAATATATCGAATATTTTCACCCTGGATCCAATTGTAGACGTAATGTATAGGATAAAACGTCGAAGGATCGGTGTAGATGTGCAAGTTTGTGGGTTTATCAAATACCGAAACCTTTAAACATTGTACATCTGAATTATTATATTTGCGAGCTATTGAGATTTTAAGGTCCAAATATTCGATAGAGTCTCCTAATTCTATGGCACGACCAGCATTCTCGAAATTTAAATTGGAATCTGTAGCAAACATCGAGATTTGACTCAAAAATTCTGTTGCTAAAATTTCGGCTGGGTGAAAGTCCTTTAGAATTTCAGGATCTTCCGCTACTTCAAATTCTTGAATCATTATTATATCATCTAGGTAACGAAAGTATCTTACGTAATCGAAAGTAATGCATTTTGCTTTAAAGGCTTCAAATAAAATATATTCGATACTGGCCATAAATAAATTTGCGATTACGGGAGAGAGAGGTGAGCCCATGGGGAGGCCTTTGGCTTGTTTGTAAACTTCGTTATTATAACTAACGTAGCTTGTAGAGTACACCCAGTCTAATAAATCTAAATAGAAATTCCATTTAGCTTCATTAGCGGATGTCCACCAACCTTTCTCCATAGCAAGCATTTTCAGAACCCAAAGGGATTCGTCTTGATCGATCTGGTTGTACATATCTGATACATCCCAAGAACCGATCCAAATCGTCCGGTTAGAGATAGACTCAAGCTCCGGAACGAGTTGCATGCTAGATTGTAGAACCCAGGGTACGTCCAAAAGATAAGGTTGTAGAAACTCAACTATCATTTTCGCAACAGGAACGTTAATCCAGTTTACAACTGGGGTGATATAACGTAACTTTCTTGGCTCTTTATGTAATTTAATAAGGCCATAAGCTTGCGGGACGACATGGTTTTTCCAATCAAAATATTTTTCCATAAAGTTATAGACAAAACCTTCGGTTTTGTTATATCTTTTTACACAGTTTCTAAGGGTATTTTCCGCTACAGTCAAGTGAGGCATGTAGGTAGTTCGACCTAGCCGAGGTTCACCCGAAGGATTCCCATCGAACCATTCCGAACAGATTTGGAAAGCATCTGTGTTATCAAAGTATTTTCGCATGTGTATGTGGTACCATTCTTTATCAACAATGGTTAAACCTAAATTTTTATCAGCGAGAATGACATACAAATCATTTTTCACGAGAAAATCATACACAACTTGTAAGGTAGAATTTATGTTTGCAGCCTTACGAAGGCCTTTATTTTGGAGTGCTTTATTAATATAATTTAAATTATAAATGCGACGGTCATTGACAGCATCAATTACATTAATAAGGGAACTATTTATTTTTTGGTTTGTTTGCCCTTGTTTTTCTTGGTAGTACCTCGTCGCCCGGGCTTGAATTTGCCCTTTTGTGTTTTCCCAGTGGCGCCAGATGGACGTCTGAGAAGGTACAGAAGCGAGTTGGAAATTAGCACCCAAATTTAAAGTACGAAATACAATATTGGGAATGACAATATTCTTGTCAGAATGAACATTCACAAATACCTTTTGTTTGGAGATTGACGTTTGGGACCGTGGCCCCGAACTTTGCCCTTCCCCTTGTTCTTCCCGGATCCCTTCCCGTTTGTTCTTCTTTTGACGACGTTTTTGGCGACGCCTTTGGGAGGGTCCTTTCTTTTGCGAGGGTTCAGGTTCACGTGGGTCGTGTCCTTTACCTTTTGCTGGACGGGAGCCTACAGATAAATCAAATGAATTGTTAAAAATGGATTTTAACTCATTTATCAGCCAGTCAAGAAGATCACTTACAGCACTGGTAGCCCCAGCTTTGCATTTGATCAGGAATTGTTCGAGCTGGCGCACGTTATAGGTAATCTGATGCTTCCACCACTCCTCATATAAGTTACGTTTATCCTCTTCAGAGAGGAGAGACCCCGACATTGCAGACTGTGCGCAGCCTTCAAGTTCGGCTTTCAATTTGTTAGGAGCAGCTGCCAAAGTGTCTTTGGCTTGGTCAAGTTCTTCTTGAACATCTCTTCCAAGGCCATTGACAACATGATAAGCTATGGTGGACTCCATAGCAGCGAGCGTTGTTTTTCTTAAACGCGGAATGTCCACCAACCGAAACTGATAGAGTTTCTTAATTTTCTTAAGCTTATCGGGATTAGTGATAATCCCATTATCTATATCAGCACCATCCTTCATATCGGTGTACTGGAGTAAACGACTTTGCAGCCGAGTGTACTTGCTGACAAGATTTTTACAGAAAGTCTTCATTGCCCTTGTAGGCGGGAGTTCCGCATAACGTCCAAAGGACGAGGTCGGAGTGCTTTCACTGTTAAGTGGAAGCGGCTGAGATGATTGGAGATGGGGAGTGTTGGTGGAACCAGTGGCAACACCGAGCTCAGTATCAACGATCATATTATTTTCAGTGTGAGAAGTCATTCTGGAATAAGTGTTATATAGATTATAGTTGATAAGTTAGGGTTGAATTGACAAGCGATTTGAAAATAAAAAGTTCAAGTCAAACAACGTTGTAAAACTTGCACTGAGCAAGAGTCACTCCGTTGCTACAGACGTCCTTTATTTATAACAAAACGCGAACTATAATCGCGTAACATTTCTAGTTACATAAAGCTAATACATTAACTACACGTTTAAGGAAATTCACTATACTACGGGAGATTTTTTCCTTAAAGTAACAGATGCCAAGCCTTTAAGAGGCGTCCGTGATTGCTGTGTCAAAATAAACACAGCCATTTTAACACGTTTCGGCATTGTAAGGTTAAAATTTCAATAAAAAATACAAATAAATTATCTAAATTAAGAAAACAAGCCTTAAAATTTAAACAAATTAGAAAATTATAAAGAAAATATTTTGTATTTGCGCAATTTTAACATAAATAATAAGCGTGGCTTATTATTAAAAGCCCAAATTACAGAGACAAAGGACGAAAACATGCTCCGCCCACACACCTGGGTGCGGCCGCATGGTTTCGGCTTAGATATTTGTGTCGTTTGTTTGTAATTAAACAGCGCCCAACTGTGCATTTTTCCGCATTGCATTGTTGTCTTTAATCGGTTAGGGTTACGATGATCTAAGTCACTTTTCATCACCCAATAGGATTAACCGACTTGCGGGTAAATGTTTTTCCGATAAATCACGTGATTTCGGAGTTCGGGAAAAATCGTGCCACAGGCCGAGCGGAATTTCCGATCCAGACGGTCGGGCCGTAAATTAGCCAAGAGTCAAATGACTGGCCCTAGGGTTAGGTGTCAAATAAATTGACGCACCATCGTCTGTTGGTTTGACAGCGATAATGTCACGTGATTTACCCCGCGTCAACTCAGTTGACTTGCCTAATTTTTACTGCGCCACATGGACGCAGTCCTAATCCCTTAGGGTTAACTAGTCACGTGACCCGGCGTTAAGGTTAGTGCCGGCCGGTTAGGGTTAGTCACGTGATTCCAGCCCGAGTTAGGGTCTGGGTTAGGGTTAGGGTTAGGGTTAGGGTTAGGGTTAGGGTTAGGGTTAGGGTTAGG
>DASRDX010000003.1 GCA_035652395.1 Candidatus Paceibacterota bacterium
CCATTGAATCTCTTCTCTTTTTGAAAGTGAAACTTCCCGACTTAGAAATGCCTGTTGCAACGCAAGGAATGCTGTATCCTGGAACGAGCGGAATCACAGATCAAGATCTCCGAACTGCAAGGGAAATCATTTTAAACAAAATATCGTCTCCCGAACAGGTTTTAGAAATTCTTCTGTCTTCTGAAGAGTGGAGAAATCGAATCATTGCAGCGAATAAAGCGGACTTTGAGGCTATTGACTCAGACTTTGGTAGCAGAATGGAAACTGCCTGCACCTCTGATTCGACTCAGAATGTGACCGCTGTGGTTAAAGATTTAGAAGAACAGAGAAATCAAGCAACCCTGTCTCTTGTACGCGTCTTTACTCAAGCGTGGTTAGAACAAGAATGTGCCGCCTTATTGAAGCAGGCGTAAGACCTGTGACAAAAAAAGCAAGTGAGAGGAGGCGAACCTGCCCGAATTTGGGCCGGTTTTGAAAAATTTAGTTTATTCAGGCCGGTCACAGATTCGTTGAGCTGTCCGATGCTCTCAGTTGGTAGTTTATCTTTCTAATTCGCCAGAAAAACTAAACTTTTTTATACGCAGTCAATTCATTTTTTCTAAAAATTCAATTTATACCTAAATGCATTCAAAAGTTGGGAATTTGGTCGGAAGGCCGCGCAAATTTTTGTGTCTGGAGTGAGTGACCATTGCCGAGGGGGCAAGGCAGGAATGAAGAACAAAAATTTACCGCGAAGCCGACGCAGCCAAAAACCAACTCTTGAATGCATTTGGGTATAAACGCAGGCTGTTTTTCTAAAATCACCTTGATTATCAGTATATTACGATTATTAAACTAAATAATTAATTATATTGAAATTTTATATATATAATTATAAAATATATATCAATCAATAAAACATTATTACAGGTTTTTAATATGTCGATAACAAGAGTTTTATCCGATAATAAATGGGTCGCAGGAAATTTTAATCCTAACACTCTTTGCGATGATTTAGATCGTCATCTCAATACCATTAATCAAAGCATTTCTTCCCTTTCTCAAGGGGATAATGGACCTAATTGCCTGCTCATGACCAAATTAGCTGAGTCGAACCTGT
>DASRDX010000004.1 GCA_035652395.1 Candidatus Paceibacterota bacterium
TACTTCTAAACGGCTTAATTCTTTACTGCTCATAGAAATTCGTCCTTCCATTTGGTCACCTCCTAAGTACCAGTAACTTCTGCATACCAGGGGTGACATTTCTATTTAACGGGAAGGTGACATTTCTAAAAAACGCTTACAAAATTATTTTTTTTATTTGAATTTTATTTGTTTTGAATTTATAATATCAATATACATTAATACTTTTAATTGGGATTTTAATTTATGTCAGTATCTGAAATTAGATTGAATGATGTGTCGATAGCTCAAATCAATGAGTGGAAAAACAACTCTGAAAAAGTTGACGTGATTATAGGAAGAAAACCCTCGGAAGCAATTCCTGAATCGGTAAAAGGGCTCCGCTGTGTTTCTCTAGATGACCTGGCTGATGACCCTATTGAATCCACTCGTGTTTCTTTGAAAATCAACTGCAATAAGGCAGAGCAAATGAAAACAATTCAGGGGTTGTTCAATAGAGTTTTCATTGATTTAAATACGACGAAATATTTTGACGAGGGCACTCTAGATTATCTGGTTGGATTAGTCGAGCAAGGAGGAAGTTTATTTTTACCGAGCGAAAACCAATTTTTGCAACCTAATCCTGATGTCGAGTTCTTTAAAACGAACCACTTTACTATTGAAGTCGGTACAAAAAAGAGCCAAGCTTACCAAGCCGTTAGTACACATTTTGAAGAGGAATTATTGAAACGTTTATCAAACAATAATATTCCCGATAATTCTAGGGAGAATTTGATCCAGAATATGCATGAGTACAAAGCATGGGAAGAAAGAGAAACTCTTAAAGATCCAAGTCTGAGTGAAATACCGCTGGTTTATAGAATCAGCGAGTTTTTAGAGGGGTACAAGGAGGCTTCTGGAATTTTGGCACCTTCCTATTCTGAAGAAGAGGATGCAGCTCGCGAATGTACGAAAAGTTATTTGCTGAATTTCTTTGATGATGTCCAAATCTGTCACCAATCTTATCCTCTTGCTAATCGCCTTGATGGCGATGGATCAATTCCAAACTACTATTTTCACGCGACAGGGCGAAAATAGCGCCGCTTTAAAAAATTGTCTGGAGCAGATGCGCTTTGTTTGTCTGCTTCAGCATTCTTCTGACCGAAATTATACATACTGTAATCGCGCTTTCGCTTAAGGCCCCTTAGGCGAGATGAAAAGCGGTTGCTCCTAAAAACGGAGTAGTTAAAACTCTCCAATAAAAGCGAGGCAAAGCCTCAAAACCAAGGAGCAACCAATGAGCCATT
>DASRDX010000005.1 GCA_035652395.1 Candidatus Paceibacterota bacterium
ACGAAAAAATAATCTTTTCCATGGACCTCACCCGGTCGCGGGGGACGGGTCGTATAAGAAACCGAATATTCCAGATTCGGCACCTTCTGTGCCACCTCTCTGCAAAGAGAAGTCTTTCCCGCCCCTGAGGGGGCGGAGACCACAAATATGATTCCCTTTTTATCCATGCTTCTCCAAATCGGCCGGTAAGCGAAGGAGGCCGGCTTGTTCTATTTCAAAATTCCTTAAAATACGAGAGGCGTCTTGGGAGCGCTCTCATTCGACATTCTGAACCTGCTCCCGTACTTTCTCCAATTCGCTTTTCATCGCGACAACCTGCAGGGAGATCGTCACATCATTGGCTTTAGAGCCGATCGTATTGATCTCGCGGTTCATTTCCTGAAGGAGAAAGTCCAGAGTCCGGCCGACCGCCTCCTCTTTCTGCATTAATTTTTGGAACTGTTCCAGATGGGTCTTCAACCGCGCCGTCTCTTCACTGATATCGCTCCGCTCCGCGAAAATCGCCACCTCCTGCGCCAACCTCGCCGGATCCACGGCGACCCCTTTAGAAAGTTCCGATACCCTGGCCTGCAGACGCTGATGATACGCGGCGGTCGCCTCTTTTTCCCGAATCTTGATCAATGAGAGCATTTTAGACAAGGCCTGAAGCCGCCCGGAGAGATCATCCGCCAATGCGCGTCCCTCTTCTCTTCTCATTTTTTCGAGGTTTGTCATTGCTTTGTCCAGCGACTTGTAAAGCAGAGGGATAATCAATTCGACCTTCTCGGCCGGCTCAACCAGCGTAATCATCTCCCTGAAATGGCTCAACAGCCCTAAGTCGATCTCTCCCGGAAGGCGCAGATCTTTTTTTAGTTTCTTTAGAATGTCGTAAAAGGCCTCGGCCGATTCCATGTCGAGCTTAAACCGCTTCGGACTGCTCGCCGTGCCGTTAAAGTTCACCGAGACTTCAATATGTCCCCGGGCAAACCGGCCTTGTACTTTCTTCTTGACGGTTTCTTCGAGAAGGGCGAACGGCTTCGGAAGCCTGATCATCACATCGCAATATCGATGGTTAACCGACCGAAGTTCCACAATCAGAGAACGGCTTTTATAATGCCCCTCCGCCCTTCCATAACCTGTCATACTCCGGATCATATTCGATCTTACTTAAGAATTTCTTTATCAAGATGGAGGTCTGATTATAGCGTTTGCCCTCGACCTTGTCAATCTTGAACAGGGCCGGAAGTAAGCGATTTATAATCTAAATGAGGTCAAGGAGCAGTCGGCGAAGTAAAGGCTCATGGCGCCTCTTGCTTTGAAGAGCAAGGCCAATCGTGTGGTGTCCCCAAGGGGATTCGAACCCCTGTTACCGCCGTGAAAGGGCGATGTCCTAGGCCGGGCTAGACGATGGGGACAAAAAAGAATACGGGAGATAGTATCGAGATGTCGCCGGGTTGTCAAGCCTTTTTCGGGAACCAAAGGGGCTTCGTTTTAACCGCCCCTCTCTTTCGACGAGGAAAATAAATGTCCATCTTTACTCAAAAAATACAAACTTTAAAGTAAAAAAAATTTAAGAAAACCAAATTAAAGGATTCATCAAACATCTTTCAAATTTCTGAATGTAAATCTTTTTCACATCTTCGGGGTGAAGATCTAAACAGGATGATTCTCCTTATAATAAAAGACGTGTAATTTCTATTACAAAGCTCCTTTCAAAGGGGAAAGGCAATCACCGTAAAATATTTTCCCGATCTTTAAAGTTGTACCTTGCTAAGCCCTTTATAATTCAGGCAAACTGGCACCTCTTTTGCAGTTTTAGATTAAGAATGAACCTGTCGAATTCAACCGTCTCTCTAATACGAGGATGTGGCTTGTCTTGATGGCCGAATCACCCGGACACCGGCTCATCTCACATTCGGCCTGCTGCATCAGGTCGAGGATCGGATTGGATTACTCATACTTT
>DASRDX010000006.1 GCA_035652395.1 Candidatus Paceibacterota bacterium
TCATTTGATTCCAACAAGTTGACACAGAACGGCCTCCCTTTCTTCACTGAACGCGATGATGGACGTCCAAATTAGTCTGATAAAAGATTGGAAACCCTCGTCTGGTGGGTCAAAAGAACAATATTATCGTGCCACTCAAACCTCCAGCGCCGTCTGAGCGGCGCCAGTCTCCATGGGACTTCGGGAGCGCGTTACGAGACGCGAGTTTCGGCGCGCGATTCAAAACTGCTGCTCGAAAGATCTAACGCCGATCACGGTAAAAATTATATCAATCGATAGGTTTTTGCATGAGGATCAAGAATATGTAACTCATTCTTGCTGATAAGCGCTTGCTGACCAATAAAGTGACCGCAAATGAACCAGCAACATGAAGAACATCAACTTTTTGCTTTTGCTAATGGAAAGTGGTATTCTTTACCACGGGGAGACTGTCGGTAAAAATGATGCTTTTTATTTTACGAAATCAAATAAAGAACATCATTTCGGTGTTCTAAATCTGCCGGAGCTGGCGCCGCTCAGACGGCGCTGTAGGTTTGAGTGGCGCGATAATACCGGGTGCACAAAAAGAAACCCCCATTTTCAACAATCAATAATTCAATAAATATTAGCTAAAATCAAGTAAAACTTGGTGGTCAGACTAAACTGACCACGAAGAATCTGATAGGCAAGTTTTCGGACGTGGTCACTATTGGTCACTCTGGTCATTCTAGAGCAGGACCAGTGCCTGGAAATGAATCAAAATGGTGCTCAGATGTACCCAGCACTCTAAAACAAGTCCTGGCCACTACTGGTCATTATTTCGAAAGATTCACGTTTTTCAGTAACTTCGATCTGTAATGACCAGTTAATGACCAAGTGAGTTTATATGTGTAAAGATGCATTTGCTGGATCCCGTTAAACATCGCTAAACACTCTTATGCATCATTAGCGTGACCAGAGTGACCAGTAGTGACCATGTCCAAAACCATGCCTATCAGATTCCCCATGGTCAACTTAGTCTGACCACCAAGTTTTACTTGATTTTAGCCAATATTTATTGATTTATTGATTTTTGAAAATGGGGGTTTCTTTTTGTACACCTGGTATATGCTTCTACATTTTTTTCGTGTTGCAAAGAATAATAAATGTAAGCTTGCGATTGTTACACATTCACGAATCTAACTGATTGAACGAGCAAGCAACAGTATTTTATGTGAA
>DASRDX010000007.1 GCA_035652395.1 Candidatus Paceibacterota bacterium
GACTTTGCTTATCGAATGGCGGCTAACGGTTTGCGTTAGCCGCTGGTGGGCGGGACGAGACAAAACTCCGAGAGCAGGAAAAAGCCCAAAGGTAGAAAAAGGCTTGTAAGTCGCGGCGAATCCCACCAGTCGGCTGCACGCTTTGTTGGCACGCTTTTGGCATTAAGACTCACTTGCATTTTGAACAGACTCAACCGTTTCGGCTTTCTTAATTTGTTCATCTTGCCACTGTGCGTAAGACTCGCCAGTGTCCTTCACTTTCCAATGTTGTCTACCATTTAGCGAAGCCCCACCTACAATATTTGCGGCTGTACTTGGACTTTGAAACGGCACATTTTGAGCGAACACCCAATAATCGGGATTTTGACTATCTACAAGTTTACCTTCCCTTTGCAATTTCTCACGGATTTGAATATAAGATTCTGCAAGGCTATTTGTATGCGCTTTTCTAGCCGTTGAGCCTTCAAAAACTATAAACTCACCATTTACTTCTTGGGCTTCGGCATTCGAGCCAGCGTAATTGAAATGGAAAACAGGAGATACAGAATCGGGACTTTCTGAGTTTTGAACAATATTGATTTTTGGAAGTGGTACAGCAAATGTAAAACCCAAAACGGGCAATATCATTTGAATTTGAGCCAAAAAATATTCCATATCCGCAATATCTGGTTCGGGCAAACTTGTAATTTCTGGATTTGTGCCGTTGATAACCTGCGCCCGTTGTGCTTGACTTGCAATTTGAATTAACCGACTTTCCAAATAGCGCCCGTGCGCTTTGGTCAAATTTTCATCTTTACTGGTAATGATGATGGTCTTGCCCCAAAAATCTTTAGAAGAGTCGCTGTTATGCTGAATTAGCCTTTTCCAAATATTGTCACTTTCGCCAATGTAAACCATTTCTTGCGATGGGTCTTTCGGATTCTGTCCTGCCAAAATATAAACGCCAGTTCTTTTGAGTTCGTCACGTTGGGCCAAATCGGCTAATTGTGTACGGGGCGCAACTGTAAATTTGCCTGTCCAATTCATAATCTCGGCAGTCATTACCCCGCTTGGAATACCATCAACCAGATATATTTTTACAGTTCGTCCCTTCATCTGAATTTATCCTTTATATTTTCTTGACTCAATTTTGCAAGGGGCGTGCCAACGGTCCCGCATGAGCGGCGGATCGGGCAGGTTGAAAAGGATTATAACGCTGTTTAGTAAGCAGGTTGAAAAGGACAGTCGAAGCGTAGAGGTAGTGAACGTCCGCTCCATGCTTTGTTAGGCGGCGTGGCGGTACACGCTCCATTAGTCCCGTCTTGGTCTTCAGTCGTCGTGGGCTTGTCTAATTAATAAACAAGGTGACAAAGAATGAGATTTTTGGATGGTCGAACAGGTAAAATAAATGAAGTCAATTCTCTCCAAATTCGTTTGGGGCGTCTGAAGAAGCGTCTATCTTTCTTTTCCAATTGGAGGGAGGAAGTTAGTCTAATGGTGTCGGAAGTGGACAACATCATGGTGACTTTGACTTACAAGGGTGTGGATGACTGGCGTCCGAAGCATGTGACTGAGTTCATTCGCAAAGTGAAGCGTCATCTTGGAGCGGCATTATTGGGTTATTTTTGGGTGGCAGAAATGCAGGAACGTGGAGCGGTGCATTACCATGTTATTTTTGTGGTGCGGAAGGGAACAAGACTGCCAAAACCAGATGAAGAAGGGTATTGGACGTATGGCATGACAAGAATAGAGCGGGTACAGCATGTGTATGCTTATCTCTCGAAGTATTTGCAAAAGGACGAACAGAAGGCGAGTTATCCGAAGGGCATACGGATTTTTGGCTTTTCGATATTCGTGCTTCAAGATTGGGTGAGACATTGGAAACTTCCGAAGTGGTTGCAGGATAAACTTACTGTTTTAATTTGGAAAGCACAAGATGATGCAGAGCGAATAAAACTGATCCAGTTGCGGAAATTCAAAAAGGTGAAAGGTGGTTATCAGGCGGATGATATTTTCTTTTCAAGTCCGTATTCTTTTAGTCTTCGGTAGTGCCGCCCATAGTTTGGCCGCCCGAACGCAGGTGTTCTTACTTCCGGTCTCGGAGGCTCATGTCAAGCGGTGCTTACGTGAGACTGGCGAGATGTTCTCGGCGTGGGGATGAGTACGGAACAGACGTGAGGAGTACCGCACGGAAGACCCTGCTGATCTCGCCGTGTCGAACGTTCCGCTTGACATGAGAACGACCGGAAGTAGCCTGCGGCGTTTCGGGCGGCCCAGAGTATTACAGTTTTGAAAAAATAGTTTGAAAATGCTTGACTTCTAAAAGTGGCTGTGATAAAAACCGTCTACCGATTAGTGACGGAAGCGGCGATACGTGCCAGGAATGGCATTGTGTCGCTTTTTTTGTTTTCTTATGTCTCTTCGCCAAACTCTCAGCCGCCTAACGGTTTGCGTTAGTGGTTGGCGGGCGGGGAAAATGTTTGAGAGCAGGAAAAACCTGAAGCCAGAAAAATGCTTGAAAATGGCGACGAATCCCGCCAATCCACTGCACGCTTTGTTCGGCGGCTCATTTTTATTCGCAGTGATTCATTTTACAAACTTAACTTCCTGAAAGTTTGCAATTTCAATACTTCCATTAATAGGTATATTGACGGTGTAATGTAATACACTATTTGTAAAATCAGGTGTATCCATTTTGAAAGTTTTGCCAATCTCTGGGTGGTCTTTTTCCCAAATCTTACCTTGTGCGCTATCGGGATTCAGCCACATAAGTAAATAATACCAAGTATCCGGTTTATATGCGAAAGCAAAATCCTGTTGAACATATGCTGGACCCTTATAGAAAACATTGTAGGCGCTATCTACAAACCAAAAACCACGATAACTAGCATCGTTGAAAGGTCCCCATTCAAAAACAATATAAAAAGTGGTAGATGGCTTTGTGCGAAATAACAGAAGTCCTCCGTCGCCTTTTATGACGTTGAAATGTGAAGTTATTAGCCCAGGGCCTAGAATAAGGTTATTATTTGATGTTGTGTACGTTCCATACATGTCCCAATTGGAAGCAGATGAACCGTCGAATGTATCATCACGAATCACATACTTTACTAAAGGTACATCGGATACTAAGGGTGTATTTATAGGAGTAACTTCGACGATCCGGGTGACCTCAATCGACGGAACTGGTGTATAAGTTGGAAAGGCTGTTTGAGTGGGGACAGGAGTCGAAGCTGCTTGTGTTTGCTTGATAGCATCTTGAATTTGAGAAGCAGATGGGGCGCATGATGTTAGCAACATGACCCACACAGATACAATTAAGGTAATTCGATTTTTATTCATAAATTTCTCCTTTGTTTCTCGAATTCTTAATCAGTTGATTGAATAGCCGCCGAACGGTGTGCGTTACCTGCGTGTGGGCGGGCGTGGATTCTGTTTGGGAGCAGAGAAAGCTCGAAGCCAGAAAAATGCCTGAAAATGCCGCAGAATCC
>DASRDX010000008.1 GCA_035652395.1 Candidatus Paceibacterota bacterium
CGTTTCGTCTGATTCTTCGGTTATATGCGTTGGAACTTCGAGTGGATTTTCGTCGGGAAACTGGTACAGACTTATTACTTCTATAATGGGATCGGGTTTAATCTTCGTTCTGATTATTTCGTTACTTTTATTCTTTGGAACTTCGTGTTCCATCTGTAGGTTAAATTCCAGGTCTGCTTCTGGAACGGGTTCGGAATAGTACACAGGAACGACTTGGGTTCCTTTTTCTTCTTCGAATTCGGAGTCTATTGGTGCCGGCTTCGATTTTCTTCGAATTTTCTTCCTTGTATGTCTTGGTGCGGCAGGTACGTACATTTCTTCTTTATCTTCTTCGTTTGGTTCGCTTCGGGTACGGTCCCTTTTCCGAAGATGCCGTTCTTTGCGGTACTTTGGGGAGGCTTTGTGGTATGACCTTGAGCGGGTACTCAGGTATACTTCGGCCTCTTCTTCATCTTCGCTTGGGTAGTATCCGCGGTCGAAATATTTCACTCTTTTAGTCTGGAATCGGGTGGTTTTCGGAGCTTGGTTGTTCACTTCGCTTTGGCACTCTCTGGCAAAATGTCCAGGCTCGCCACACTTGTAGCAGGTGACAATCTTTACCGATCTTTCGTTTCGGTACTCCGTTTTCGTTGGGGTGACTTGTACCGTTTGCGCGAGCAGTGCAGCTGATAGATTAGCATAATTTATCGATAATTGCTGCATTTGCTGCGTCAATGCTTCGATGTCGCTTCCGGGACTAGGAATGCTCGATTTCGGAGTCGTCTGTGGCTGAATCATAGCATTTATCGTCGGGATTTCCATGATCGCTTCGGGTACGTTGAGCGAACTTCGTTTCGTTGGATCATAATTGTACCCCGTTTCGACGACCTTTGCCCTCTCTATCGCGGCATTTAGGTTTGCGGGATTATCGGTGGAGACTAATGGAGTCAACAAGGGATCTAATCCATATAGGAACATCCGTACTTGTAAGGCATTGGGTACGAGATTCTGTGTGTTGACCTTTCTTAATAGTTTCCTAAATCGGCGGCTATATTCATCCACATTCTCCTCCGATGTTTGTCGAATGGTCATTAGCTCGTAATACCACTGATTTTGTTTCGTCTCTGGGGAGAAATGCGCGATGAACCGTTCGTCAAAGTTTCCCTGTTGGTTCGCTACATGCCACTGTTGGATATTCGGCTGATCGTTTACATACCAATCGTGGGCAGCGTCTCGTAGTAGTCCTGCAGCGATGGCTACCTTCCTATTATCCTGCCATTGGTTCGCTGTGGCTGCTTGATTGAACAATTCGATCCATTCATGTGGGTCCTCTTTGTCTTTCCCATAGAATGGTTCGACTTCTACCAGCGTAAGTTCTCTTGGTGCTGGTTGCTGTTGGGCTTGTATCTGTTGGGTTAATGCCACTATATTCTGTCCGTTAGGTCCAAAGATGGCCTGTAAGATCGCTTGCAACTGCAAGTTGTTCACTCCGGCTGCTTGCGGCTGTTGCTGTTGCTGTGGCTGCTGTTGAGGTCGTACTGGTTGGTTATTCATCGTTGCCTGTTTCTTGTTATTAATCGAAAACTTTCGTTTAATTAATGCTTCGAAAGATATCGGGTTCGTTCGATATCGTAGTTTTGTGATTTCTATTGATGTCTATCGATTTTGTCTTTGGACAGTTCGTCGTCCAATGTTTATCGTGTGGACAGTTCGTCGTCCGTTTCTTATTGCAATTATTGGACAGTTCGTTGTCCGATGGTTGCTGTATTGGTTCCCGGGACAGTTCGTCGTCCGTTAAAAGTCTAATCTTCGTTAATCGTCGCAAGTTCGTCTGCGGTCGATGTATAACGATTTTCGTCAATTCTTCTTTGGACAGTTCGTCGTCCGATGTAGGTTATTCTGCGTTAATCGTCGCAAGTTCGTCTGCAGTCGATTTTTCGCAATCGGTGCCGTATCGGTGTGGTTTACAAGTTCGTCTGTAATTACCGATACCTGGCAGGAATCACCAGAATGTCAACCGTACCAGTTCGTCGGAACGTTGACAGGGAAGTTGTTGTAAAACGGAAATATCACGGAGATATAACGGAGGTGTTGGAGAGTAATCGCGGAGAGGCTTCGTCCGGTTATATCACGTGATCGTAGCTATTCCTTAATGAGTGTAGTTAGCGTTAGTGTAACGGATCGGTTAGTTAGCGTAGACAATTATTCTTTATTATATATATTTATGTACTAGTTCGTTTTTCTAACAATGCATGTCTTTTGGCTCTAGCCAGATCCTTTATTGTATTTATACTTTTTATTACATAGAGGAATTTATCAGATATAAAATATAAAAGAAATAAAAGTAATGAATCAAATATAAGAAATATATAAAATGTATAAAATAAAACTTATCTAATTTATAAAAGTAATATAATTAATCTAAAAGTTAAAAGAAATACAAATTATTTATAATATAAAAGAAATATATTCGATATATTCGAAATATCCGAAATAATCGGGGCTGCCGATCGTTCCGGTCCATGCGGCAGCATGACGTCGTACGATGTTCTGCAGCGATTAGCATCGTCATCGTACTGCGGCGTTCTGCGTTTTCCGGTAACAATCGTCATCTATCGTTTTACGGCGATTAGCAACTACCGGTAACAATCTTCCCCTCCTTAATTTCGAGCTCCTGCGAAGAAGGGATCGATTTCTTTTGATCGGGCGCAGTTTCTTCCTATGCGGTGTACGTTGGCGATTTTTATCAACGATAGTTTTCGTTGGTTTACTGGTCGGTGATGGATCGGTAGGAATCGTGCCGGTTTGTGATCGATTGACGATTTCGTTAGTTGTCGGAAATTCGTCCGTTTTTCGATGGAGTTTGCCGGTGAAGTTTTCATTGTTAACTTCGGATTCTTCTTTTTCTTCTTTTTCAGGTCGTTTCGGTAGCGCATCGGCGTTGGTAGTGTGTTTCGCCTTTTGCCATTGGCCACTGGTCATATCCATGGTATTCAACTGTTCAAAACTCTCCGATAGATTGCCGATTCTTGTCGTTCCCGGGTAAATCTTCGTTTTTCCGATTTTCGTCGGATCGGGATAGGGTAAGTATCGTTTCATATTCAACTTTGGTATTAGCCGATTTGGAAGATAGAGGTAAGTTTCCTTTCCCTTGGTTTTCGTATTTCTTTGCCGGAAGACTTCGGACACTTGCTGAATGTGGCTGAAAGGTCGTTCGGCCGATATTGTTGGATATGCCGTGAGATCGTTCAAGTCTTCGGCTGTAAATTTTCCTTCGTAATATCGCGGAACTTGACTAATTATCCGTTGGTATGTTCCGGCGTCGTAATTTCGATAGTTCCGAAAGTCGTTTTCTTTCGTTAACGGATCGGAATCGGCTTCAACTTGTTTGTTCCGTTGGTAATCGATGCAAATTCGTCTGTCATCGTTTTTGTTTTCGATGTTTACTGGCGGATCGTTCGGAATCGATGTCTTTCGGACTATGTCGTCCGTTTCTATTCCCTTAATTCCTTTCCTTAAAAGTTTTCGATCCTGTATCTGTATGCTATCTCGATACAGTGTCCGATCGTTCGGTAGGGATTCTTCGGGGCTGTCTTTAAGTTCCGCATCTTCGGTTCGGTTGATTTCCATTTGGTTTTCGGCGCATATATCCGAATTCTCTTTTAGCATTTGCTGGAACAATCCCTGCTGATAAACATTTGCAATTTTTTGGTGATGTTCTGCCGTTTCTTCGGCTGTCGTTTGGGCTAAAGGGACTGCATGAGTTTCGGTGCATTTCTCTGCAGATTCGTTGGTTTCTTCGCCTATATGCGTTGGAACTTCGTGCGGATTCTCGTACTGTCCTATTATTTCCATGATGGGATCGGGTTCAGTCTCTGTTCCGATTGTTTCGTCACTTCTATTTTTTGAAACTTCGTGTAGGTCTTCGTCGGGGAATTCGTACAGATTTATTATTTCCATAATCGGATCGTATTCGGCCTCAATTCCAATGGTTCCTTCACTTATATACTTTGGGACTTCGGGTTTTACCGTTTTGTCCGATTCCTTCTTGATTTTCTTTACTGTTTCGGCCAATTTTCCATCGATTTTCCCTGTATGCTTATTCGATTTCTCGTCTATATGCGTTGGGACTTTGTGTTCTAACCATAGACCATATTTCGGGTTGGTATCGGAAAGGGAATTAAAAAGATCTGTAGGGATCATTTGAGACTCTTTCTTTTCGGCATTGGATTCCGTTTCTGGTCCAATAGGTTCTATACTTCTATTCTTTAGGACTTCGTGTTGTATCCAGGGCTTATACTTTTGGTCCAAGTAAGCCGCGAAATTTTCGCTACTGTTCTTTACAGGTTTGACCGATTCTTCCCAAGGATACTTTAGGACTTCCTGTCTAATTCCGGGGCTAAATTCTTGGTTTGTTTCAGGAACGGGTTCGGAATAGTACACAGGAACAACTTGGGTTCCTTTTTCTTCTTTGAATTCGGGGTCTATCGGTGCCGGCTTTGACTTTCTTCGATTTTTCTTCCTTGCTGCTGGTGCGACAGGTATGTAGATTTCATCTTCTTCATTCAGTTCGCTTCGGATACGGTCCCTTTTCCGAAGATGTTGTTCCTTGTGGGACTTTGGGGCGACTTTGTGGTATGACCTTGAGCGGGTACTCAGGTATACTTCAGCCTCTTCTTCATCTTCGCTTGGGTAGTATCCGCGGTCGAAATATTTCACTCTTCTAGTCTGGAATCGGGTGGTTTTCGGAGCTTGGTTGTTCACTTCGCTTTGGCACTCTCTGGCAAAATGTCCAGGCTCGCCACACTTGTAGCAGGTGACAATCTTTACCGATCTTTCATTTCGGTACTCTGTTTTCGTTGGGGTGACTTGTACCGTTTGCGCGAGCAGAGCAGCTGATAGATTAGCATAATTTATCGATAATTGCTGCATTTGCTGCGTCAATGCTTCGATGTCACTTCCGGGACTAGGAATGCTCGATTTCGGAGTCGTCTGTGGCTGAATCGTAGCATTTATCGTTGAATTTTGCACGATCGCTTCGGGTACTTCGAGCGAAATCCGTTTCGTTGGATCGTAATTGTACCCCGTTTCGACGACCTTTGCCCTCTCTATTGCGGCATTTAGGTTTGCGGGATTATCAGTGGAGACTAACGGAGTCAACAAGGGATCTAACCCATATAGAAACATTCGTACTTGTAAAGTATCAGGTACGAGGTTTTGAGTGTTGACTTTTCGTAATAGTTTCCTGAATCGGCGGCTATATTCGTCTACATTCTCCTCCGATGTCTGTCGAATGGTCATTAACTCGTAATACCACTGATTTTGTTTCGTCTTTGGGGAGAAATGCGCAATGAACCGTTCGTCAAAGTTTCCCTGTTGGTTCGCTACATGCCACTGTTGGATATTTGGCTGATCGTTCATATACCAATCATGGGCAGCGTCTCGTAGTAATCCTGCAGCGATGGCTACTTTCCTATTGTCCTGCCATCGGTTCGCTGTGGCTGCTTGATTGAACAGTTCGATCCATTCGTGTGGGTCCTCTTCGTCTTTCCCATAGAATGGTTCGACTTTCACCAGCGTAAGCTCTCTTGGTGCTGGTTGCTGTTGAGCTTGTATCTGTTGGGTTAATGCCACTATATTCTGTCCGTTAGGTCCAAAGATGGCCTGTAAGATCGCTTGTAACTGCAAGTTGTTCACTCCGGCTGCTTGCGGCTGTTGCTGTTGCTGTGGCTGCTGTTGAGGTCGTACTGGTTGGTTATTCATCGTTCGTCAGTATATGCAGATGTTTCTCGTTATTAATCGAAAGTTATCGGTTAATTAAGGCTTCGTAAGGTATCGGGTTCGTTCGATATCTTAATTCTGCGATTTCTATCGATGTCTATCGATTTCGTCTTTGGACAGTTCGTCGTCCGATGTTTATCATGTGGACAGTTCGTCGTCCGTTGTTTAATCGTTTGGACAGTTCGTCGTCCGATTCTTGCTGCAATTATTGGACAGTTCGTCGTCCGATGTTTACTGTATTGGTTTCTGGGACAGTTCGTCGTCCGTCGTATGTTGAATCTGCGTTAATCGTCGCAAGTTCGTCTGCAGTCGATTTTCGCAATCGATTCCTATCGACAGGTTTACAAGTTCGTCTGTAAGGTTGCCAGTTCTTTCGCAAGTTCGTCAATTGGTGCCGTATCGGTGTGGTTTACAAGTTCGTCTGTAATTACCGATACCTGGCAGGAATCACCAGAATGTCAACCGGGTCAGTTCGTCGAGCCGTTGACGTGGAGTCGATGTAAAACGGAAATCACACGGAGGCTTCGGAGGATCGTGGCGGAGAGTCTTCGTCCGGTTATATCACGTGATCGTAACTAGACTTCAACGAGCGTAGTCAGTGTAACGGATCGGTTAAGACTAGTTTAAGAATAGCTTAGACAAATATAGATTTAGTATAGTTTCGTTTTATTGTATTATTAAACAATGCATGTATCTATTAAATGAATGTGTTTATTAATTTCGTTTACAAGCGACTGACTTTCTCAGTTGGGATCTTTATTGTATTTATAGACTTTAATTACATATAGAAATAAAACAGATAAAACAAATAAAAGAGATAAATCTGATTTAAACGATAAAAGAGATATATCCGATATATCCGATTTATCAGATATATCTGATTTATCCGATTTATTCGAAATATTCGAAATATTCGAAATATCTGAAATATTCGAAATAATCGGCTTCGACGGCTGCCGATCGTTCCGGTCCATGCGGCAGTGTGACGTCGTTCGATACGCTGCGGCGATTTGCATCTACTGGTAACACCGTTTAGAAGCCACCAAAGTCGTCAAACGCCGCCGAAATTGCTGAAATCGCCAGATCGATATGCCAAATGATACCTAAAGATAAAAAAATCGGTAAGTATGAAAAAAACTAAACGAGAAGGAAGATCTTTTATCAAAGGAAAATTGTTTAAAGTTATTGATTTGATTTATAAAGATCCCATATTAAAATTTTAGGCTGACCTTTTTTACTTTCTGAACCTTTGCCAATTATAAGTAATTTCTTATCACTATCGATGAATTCTAGCGAATAGATTTCTTCCATTTCATGAAAGTCTTTTGATGTGATCTCCAAACCATTCTCCATAAAATATAGCCTAATAATTGATTGAGAAAGTGAAGTCAGTTAATTTTTTATTTTATAAAGCGTATGACGTCTACATGCAACTTACCCAATAGAATTAAGTCCTTGAGTAAAACAAAGTTGTAGCCTACTAATCGAAAAGACATGATTTAACGTGTGCTTATCGGTCTTTTCGACTCTCTTTGCAGTGGTATCTAATTCCATTTCTGCCAAGTTATAAAC
>DASRDX010000009.1:300000-462702 GCA_035652395.1 Candidatus Paceibacterota bacterium
TTGACGATATTAGTGAGCGGCTCTTCGTGAGTAACGGCCAGTCCGACTTCACTTTCATTTTTCAACTTTGTCTTAAACCAGTTATCAATCACCTCGTCACTCCAACGGCCGGATTTTTCCCAGAGAGTTTTGTCTTGGAGAGCGGTCAAAGAAAGCTCCTGCCCTCCAATAGCGTTCATTTCTTCTCGAATGATTTGTTCAATTTTTTCCCGCACTCTTAAGCCTAGCGGCAAAAAAGAATAAACACCCGCCATTTCCTTGTGAATGTAGCCGGCTCGGATTAGCAATTCGGCGTTTTTGGCTACTTCATCTTTCGGCCCTTCGCGGCGGGTTTTAGTAAAGAGTTCAGATTGTCGCATTCAATAAATATAGCAGAAATAAGCCTTTTTTACATGGCTTAAACTTCTACGCGGCTGCTTCAAGTGGCGAATATAATTCCTCTTCAATAGAATCAAAAGCGGCTTCTTGTTCGGAAGGGTCAGCAGGCCAAAAATCGGGATTCTCTGTCATTAATCTTTGAAATATTTCTCTAAAATCGTTGGAGTATTTATCGGTCCACCCTCCTTCGGTTTCGATATTCTTTGGAAGCTTGTGCTTTTGCAAATATCGCTTCATTAGACCAATTTCGATTTCCATCTTAATGGCCATTTCTGTTTTCGACTTTTTATTTTCAAAATTGATTGATTCCATTTATTTCACAAAAAATTTGGCGATGTCGTGATAAGTAACAGCGATCATTAAAAGAATTAGAAGGGCGAAGCCGATGTTGTTGAGAGCGTTTGCCACTTTCGGTTTAATTGGCGACCCTTTTATAGATTCAATTATAACAAAGAGTAATCGTCCCCCATCAAGCGCCGGAAACGGTAGGATGTTGATTAGAGCCAGATTAATAGAGATAAGCGAGGTGAAAGCAATTAAATAGAGAAACCCGAGAGAGTACGCTTCTCCAACATAATTGACAATGCCGACCGGCCCCGTCACTTGTGAAAGGTCGGGATGACCGACGAAGATATTTTTGATGAAGGTGGCTAGTCCAACAGCCGTCTGGCTAATAACGGTGCCAGTAACCTTCGTGCCATCTGCGATGGCCTGTAGAGGATTATCTTTCAGCACCCCAACTTCTTCCATCGAAATTCCCAGAGCAATTTTATCTGCGACTAGGCCATTCTTGGCGGTAGCTGTCGTAGAATGCGGCACTGACTTTCGTTCGTAATCGATGGCGATAGGACTTCCATTACTCTTGGCAATTAAATTCTGAACATTTTCGGATGTAAGGGATGAGCCTTCCAGAGTTTCGGAACGCGTTGAGACGGAATTTAATTGGTCGCCGGCGGCCAGTCCGGCTTGGGCCGCCGGCGAGTTTGGCAGAACGTCCGAAATAAGAACATGAGCATTTTGAACGTTGGTTAAACCGAGATAGCCAACCGGAGCCGAAAGTCCCGACATAAAACTGCCGGTAAAAAGTATCCAAGCAAAAAGGATATTAAAGGTGACACCGGCAATTAAGACTAGAGCCTGAATATATTTGGGTTTGTTGACGAAACTCCGACGACTGTCGGGACCACTAATGGAAGTCTCGTCCGGATCTTCGCCAAAGATCTTGACGTAACCCCCAAAAGGAATGAGATTGAGAGAGTAGTGGGTTTCGCCGCGCCGGAACGATAGTAGGCGGGGCGGAAAACCTAAAGCAAACTCATCAACTCGAATACCGAAAAGCTTAGCCACCACAAAATGACCAAGCTCATGAACGAAAATAAGAACGGCGAGAACAATAATAAAAATGATGATGGCCAGCATAAGAATTTAGATACTACGACATGATTTCTTTCTCTTTCTTGGACGCCTGTTCATCAATTTTCTTGCTAGCTTCCTGAATAATTTTTTCCATTTCTCCCTTCAGTCGCGTTCGCTCGTCTTCACTGATAGTCCCATCTTTTTCTTTTTGCTGAAGATCTTTCCAGGTTTTGTCGCGTTCCTGACGCAGTCGAATACGTGCTTCCTCAGCTTTTTCATTTACAACTTTATTCAAAGTGGTTCGTCTTTCGGTTGTTAACTCCGGAAAAGAGACGCGCAGACCTTTATCATCCGAGGCAGCCGAAACGCCCAAATTGCTGGTAACAATAGCTTTTTCAATATCCTTAGCGACGGACATGTCCCAAGGAGTGATGCGCAAAGTGCGCGGATCTTCGATAGTGACGCTAGCCAAAGAAGTGATGTTGGTCCGAGAGCCGTAAGCCTCCACCTGAAGAGAATCCAATAAGACGGGGGTGGCGCGGCCTGTCCGAATACCCGAAAACTCCTTGGAAAGCCAGCCTTCCGTTTCTTTTACTTTGTTTTTGAGAGGGTTAAAATCGTAAGCCATTTTATATAGTATTTAACAAAATCTTAGCATATTTAAATTAAAAAACCCGCCATCAGAGGATGGTAGGCTTTTGATAGGGTTGTCGGAAAGAGGCTCCGCGAGAGTTATTCTTGTTTTGGTGGTTTTTGAAAGGTTTGGGAAAGGCGATTTGTTTTGCGCTGGAATCCAGAAGCAGTGAATCACCCCCCTGTAGGTTGGAACAGAGCCGCGTTAGAGAGCTATCCTCTCTTCGGAGTTTTCGAATATTACACATATTTAATGAACTAAAATCCTTTCAACTTATATTATATCAATCGTTAAACCAGAGTTAAAGCTAGATATTCTAAAATAAGTTTGGCGGAAGAAGACTGGTCTTGGAGAAAACTGCGCATTTTTATCAGCTCTTCCAGACTTTGGCGATCCACTTCGGAGATTTTGGGAGAGATGGCGGCGGATTTTATTTTTTCTATCTCATTTAAGAAAAATAATAGATCGGTTTTAGAAATTTTCTCATCCTTGAGGTCCTCAATCATTCCTTTAACTATATCCAAGCGCTTTGACGGGCTAGCTTTGAGGAAGGCGGCGGCGCGGCCGGCTTCGCCAGCCGCTCCCTGCCCCATCTTTATAATTACCGCTCGCGATTGCAGAGTAGGCAGCAATCTTTCCACACTGGGCACAATTAAGAAAAAATGCGTGCCAGTCGTCGGCTCTTCAAAGATTTTCAAAAGAGAGTTCTGGGCCTCGCGGGTAATAGAATTGACGGCAATCACAAAAATCTTTCGATCGTTTCCGAAAGATTTTTGTGATTGCCGTCCTACCAATTCTCTTGCCTCATCAACCCCGAATTTATCGTGCTCGGCTAAATAAAAATCGGGATTGCCTTGCAGAGAAAAATCTAATTCCTTTTCTAAAAAATCTTTTACCTCTTCTAAAACTACCTGTCTATCCCCTTCGATTAAATAAGCGTGGTGAAGATTCTTAGAATCAAACATTTATCTTTTAGCAATAATACTCTTCTTATAAACATCCAAATGCTCCAAAGCAATACCGGTTCCTTTTGCTACGCAATATAGAGCATCGTCGGCTAGGGTAGCTTTCACTCCGGTACGGCGAAATACTAGTTCTGGAAGATTGCGAAGTTGCGATGACCCGCCCGTCATGATAATTCCCTGATCGATAATATCGGAGGCCAGCTCTGGTGGAGTTTCTTGCAAAACATCTTTAATGGCCTTAACCATGTCACGCAATTCTTTGGAAATAGCTTTTACTACCTCATTTGTACGAAGTTCAATGGAGCGTGGCAAACCCGTTAAAAAATCACGGCCTTTCACTATTACAGCTAATTCCTCGTCCATGGGGACGGCGGAGCCAATTTTAATTTTAATTTCTTCGGCAGTTCGATCACCGATGGCTAAGTTGTAAGTTTTTTTGATGTAATCAATGATGGCGTAATCAATGCGATTACCGGCTACTTTTACCGAAGTGGAAGAAACAATACCTCCAAGAGAAATCACGGCTACGTCAGTAGTGCCTCCGCCGATATCTACAATCATGTGCCCCATCGGCTCTTGTATTGAAATACCGGCGCCGATGGCAGCCAGAATTGGTTCCTTAACTACGTAAGCATTCTTAGCTCCGGCCTTAATAGCCGCTTCAATCACTGCTCGTCGCTCGGTGGAGGTGACGCCAGCCGGTACGGAGACCATTACTTCCGGTTTAAAAATATTCCACTTGCCAAGAGCTTTATTGATGTAGTAACGGAGCATGGCTTCGGTCACTCGGTAATCGGCAATCACTCCATCTTTCATCGGCCGATAGGCCACAATGCTTTCGGGAGTCTTTCCGATCATTTCTTTGGCCTCGAGGCCAACGGCCAAAATCTTATTGTCTTCTTCCGAGACGGCCACCACGGATGGTTCATTCAAAACTACTCCTTTTCCCGGCACAAAAACCAGAGTGTTAGCAGTGCCCAAATCAATGCCTAATTTTTTGGAGAAAATGGCCATAAGTTCTTCGTATTGTAGCTTTTTAGCTAATTTTTACAAACGTAGACTTTTCTGGGAAAATGACGGCATGAGACTGATTGAAGTCATTCCTATTTCAAAAGGCATTTCTTATGAAGTGCTCTCGTATTTCAGTGCTGAAGATATTCCGCTTGGATCAATGGTGGAAGTGGAACTGCGTAAAAGAAAGATTAAGGGACTGGTGGTTAGTTCGCGCGATGCGACGGAAGCGAAGGGTGAAATTCGCGCTGCGGATTTCACCCTGAAAAAAATTGAGAAAGTGGAATTCAATTTTTTTCTCTCTCCCGCTTTCATCCGGACCGCTCAAAAAACTGCCAATTATTTCGCCGGTACTACCGGAGCGGTTCTAAACTCACTTATTCCGAAGACAATCTTGAATGATGAAGAGCTGATGAAGAGGGCGGCGCCGGAAACCAAAGGCGCCACCATCCCCTCCTCCACTAAATCTGAGACTCACATTATTCAGGATTCCGATCCAGATCGTTTTGCCTCCTATCGAAAACTGGTGCGCGAAGCTTTTGCTCGAGGAAAATCAATTTTTATTTTAGTACCAACACACCAGAGCGCTCTCAATTTAAAATCTCAGCTTGAAAAAGGTATTGAAAACCACACTTTTTTACTTTCGGGCAGTCTTTCAAAGAAAAAGTTGGGAGAATTTCTCCAAAAGATAGAGACGGATAATCATTCAAAACTCCTAATTGGAACTGCCCAGTATTTATTTTTAACCACACCGAAAATTGGAACTCTGATTGTGGAGGAAGAAAGCTCGGGAGCTTATCGGTCCTTAAGCCGGCCGTTTATTGATTTTCGATATTTTGCCGAAAATCTGGCTCACGAAAGTGGCTTTGAATTGATCCTAGCCGATCAATTTCTGCGAATAGAAACTCTCAATCGTTATGATGAGAAAGAAGTGGTGGAGAAATCACCTTTAAGATTCCGGATAGAAGATGCTGCTCCCTTGGAAATAATAGACATGCGCAAATACCGCAAATCCTCAGGCGCTTCTTTCCAGGTCTTAAGTGAGGAATTAATTTCCCAAATTAAAGAAATGATTAAACGGGAAGAAAGAATGTTTATCTTCACAGCCAGACGAGGCCTCTCTCCTACTACAGTCTGTTCCGACTGCGGCACCATCGTCACCTGCCATACCTGCGGAGCACCGGTAGTCTTGCATAAATCAAAAAAAGATGAAAAGGAGAACTTTTTTCTCTGCCATCATTGTGGCGAGAAAAGAAGCGCCCTGGAGCGCTGCGCCAATTGCGGCGGCTGGCGACTGACATCTTTGGGTATTGGCATTGAGAAAGTAGAAGAGGCTTTAAAAGAAGAGTTTTCCAACCTCTCAATTTTTCGGATAGATAAAGAGAGTGCTCCGACCGATAAAAAAGCCTTGGATCTTCTAAAGAAATTTCATAACAGTCAGAAATCAATTCTACTTGGAACTGAAATGATTTTTAACTACATGCATCAACCGATTCCTTATACCGCCATTGCTTCCATGGATTCGTTGTTTTCTCTGCCGGATTTTCACATCAATGAAAGAATTCTGCACCTTTTACTTTCAATCCAAAACTTAACGGAGAAAAATATGTTGATTCAAACCCGTGAGCCGGATCAAAAAGTTTTGCAAAAATTTTTAGAAAATCATTTAACCGAATTCTATCGGGATGAATTGAAGGAAAGAAAAGCTCTGGGTTATCCGCCATACAAAACCATCATTAAATTAACCCTCGAAGGAACAAGAGTAGTGATTGATAAAGAATGGCCACGAGTAGAGAAAGATATTAAGGAATATCAACCCATTGTCTTCCCCACCTTAGTTGGCCTCGGCAAAGGAAAGGTGGCTCTGAACGCCTTACTTAAAATAGACAGTCGAAATTGGCCCAACGAGAATCTCTTGGAAAAATTATTGGCCTTACCCCCAAATTGGACATTAAAGATAAATCCAGAAAGTTTAATTTAGCCTTATAATCTAAAGATGGTCAAAATTCTTCAAAGAGATGAACCGGTTTTGAGAAAAATTGCTGAAGAAGTAGCAATTGAAGAAATCAAAGGTTCAAAAATAAAAAAAGTAATCGCCGATATGAAAGCGGCTCTGAAATCGCAGGACGACGGCGTGGCTATTGCCGCCCCGCAGATTGGACAGCCACTGCGAATTTTTGTCATTTCCAAAGAATTAATTAATAACATTTTGGGCAAGGAGAAGGAAAAGGATCAAAAATCTAAAATAGTTCAGATACAAAACGAAGTATTTATTAATCCAGTTATTACTAAGCTTTCAAAGGACAGGCAAATGATGGAAGAGGGATGCCTGTCGGTGCGCTATCTTTATGGGAAGGTCAGTCGCGCTTCGCGCGCCTCCATTCGGGCTTATGATGAAGACGGTCGTCTGTTTGAACGCGGAGCTAGTGGTCTCTTGGCCCAGATCTTTCAGCATGAGGTCGACCATTTAAATGGTATTTTATTTATTGACAGCGCCACCGATCTGGAGGAAGTTCCTCCGGAAAAGGGTCAGAAAAGCTCATGAGTAATGAAGATCAAAACTGGGTCTTTTTTGGTACCTCAGACTTTGCCGTTATTTTGCTTGAGGAATTAAAAAGGGCTGGAATTTTACCGAATTTAATCATTACGACTCCGGACCGACCGAAGGGACGGCATCGGGAGATGACGCCGTCGCCCGTTAAGGAGTGGGCGACGGCTAATGACATTGAAATTCTTCAGCCAGAGCGCCTGAAAGATGAGGAATTCATTTCTAAACTAAAAGCCAAAAACTCCAAACTATTTATAGTGGCAGCCTACGGTAAAATCATCCCAAAAATTATTTTGGATTTACCAGCTATTGGTTCCTTTAATATTCATCCATCACTTCTCCCAAAATATCGCGGTCCTTCCCCACTTCAATATCAGATTTTAAATGATGAAAAGGAAATTGGAACAACTATTATTAAAATGGATGAGGAAGTCGACCATGGACCGATTTTAGTACAGGAGAAAGTAGATATTCCGGATTGGCCAGTCTCTTTCAAAAAACTGGAGAAAATAATGGCGGAGACGAGCGCCAGAAAACTGGCCGAGATTTGGCCAGCTTTCTGGCGCTCGTCTCTTCCGTCACTAAAAGATCAAGATCATTCCGTAGCCACTTTCACCAAAATGATCACTAAAGAGGACGGGTTGCTTAAGACAGAAGACGATAGTTACCAGAATTATTTAAAATATCTGGCTTTTGAAGAATGGCCTGAAACTTATTTTTTCCAGGAAGGCGAAAACAAATCGGTGCGCCTCAAAATCAAAGAGGCGCACCTCCAAAACAATCAATTCATTATTGATCGCGTCACCCCGGAGGGAAAATCAGAGATGTCTTACGAAGATTTTCTAAAAGGTTTCTGAATCAATTTCCGCTGAAGGATTAGCCAGATGGCCGCCCAGAGCATTAGCTTTGTAAGCGGCAAAAACTAAAACGGCGGTAATTAAAACGCATCCCACTAATACAAAAGTGGAAACCCATCTGTCGGCCCGTTGATTAAAATTAAATGATTTCATCTTCAGTATCTCCCACCTCTTCTCTTCCCCACAAACCCCTAATCATGGCTTTCATGCGTTGCCCTCCGCTGCGTATACTCCAGCGCTGCTTTCTCTTTCGTTTTCGTAGTTCCCGCAAAAGCTCATCTCGAGCGTCATCAATGGCAGCATATAAATCCTCGGTTTCTGAGACAGCTCGGAGACAATTGCTGCCGATACAGAAATTAATTTCTGCCCGAAAAACGTCGCCTTGCCTATGATGATTAGTACTTTTCCCTAACTCAACATTTACTAAAACCGTGTCTGGATCAGTGTCTTGAACAAATCTCTCTGTCTTCTCTAGACGTTTGTCCAAATAATCGGAAATAGCCTCCGACATTTCCATGTTAGTGGCTTTAATAGTGATGCGCATAAGCTAAATTTGAAAATTTATAAAGTTCTTAAGATTATAAATAGGTCGAGGCTAATAAATTATTTTTGATAGCGAGTATAAAGACCAATTAATTCCGTCTGTTGAAGAATGTGACCTTGCATAGCCGCTTCCACTTCAGCTTTAGTAGATCCTTCCGGCAAAGTTAACTTAGTATCAAGAGAATAGAGTTTGAAATGATAATGGTGCGTGCCGTTTGGCGGACATGGTCCGGTATAAGTCAAATTATTGGCTCCGCCTTTGCCAGCAGTACCGAGCGGCTCTTTCCCCTCTTCAATTGTCAGCGTTCGCGGATCAATATTGAATTTAACCCAGTGATCAAAGGTATGACCCACTACCGAAGCAGCATCCGGGTCATCTACAATTAAGACCAGAGACTTGGCGTTTGGATCAGTTCCCTCAATTTTTAAAGGAGGAACAATGTTTTCGCTATCACAAGTGTATTTAGCCGGTATATTACTATTATTGGAAAAAGCCAAACTAGAGAGATTAAGTGCCATATTATTATTTTTGTTATTGCTAATAACGGCCTCGCGAGAGGTGCTTGAAAGACCGTTTGGACTATTTAGATTGGACGATTGGCTGCCTAAATATATGACAATCACCAACACCACAACAGCAAAAACGATAAATAAAAAGTCCTTAAAACTCATGAATTGATTATATCAAAAATAAAATGCTCCATCGCTGGAGCCTAGCTAGAGTCCGTGGTTAGAGTTCTTTCCAACCTCTCTAAAAGACGGGTTACCCAGTCATTCCAGCCCAATTCATGATCCTTAAGTGGTCGATCGTCTTCCCTTCTAGCCTTCTCAATATTCTTTTGAGGCGTCAACATTTGACCATGATTTTGGCCGTGACCAGTGCAAAAGGTTAAGTTCCGGGTTTCCAAAACCTCTTGCTGGCAATACTCAATTCGATGAATGAGCTTGCCATATGGTTCATTAGGTACTTCTACACGAACGAAGTGCGCATTGAACTCGTCTGGGAACAAACAGCGAATAATTTCTTGGTACCGATACGCATAATCTTCTCTAACGTAGATTAATTTCCCCTGATCGCAATGTTTACATCCGCTTCCTTTGCATTCTTTGCAATCCTGAAGTGGAGCAAATTGTCTAAGATTACGAGCTACCCAGATTAGATGTAAGCGTTGAGTACCAGGTCTTACCCCTGATCGATGCATTTTGAGATTCCTTTCTACCTTAAAATTTATTATAGGAAAGATAAAAGTCAACAACCTAAGATTTCTCTAGGTCTTGGAATGGGTCTTTCTCCACTCTATTAATCGGCCAGCTTTCCGCTCCATTTTATCCGCGGACCGAATGAATTTTTTATTTCCTTTCGGAATGATGGGTGTGTGACTAGAGTTTTCGAGTAAATCGTTTAAAAAGCCAAGGTTTTTTTCTGCCGTCACCCAACCCGCGGTTAATTTTTTAAGATTAAAAGGCTTTGAAGAATAACTGATTAAAGCTTTCCTACCATTTTTGTCGTTGAAGTATTCATGAAAGTAAGAAAGGGCCAGTTCGCGCAAGTTCTGAAAAATCGGATCTCGAAATCGGATAGTGGCATGATTTGATTTGCTGATGGCTCCCCAATATCCGTTTTGCTTATAAAGGGCTACCACGTGACTATCATCTCCTTTGGCTTTCAAATCTAAAATGAGTGCTTCTTGTCCATGAAGCCAGAGGGTCAGAGCCGCTAACACCGCCCCCTCCAGACAATGTGCTTTCTTTTCTCGTAACACTCGCCGCGGTGACATTTGAGTGTCCCCATTTTTCTCCCAGTTAATCGCTAAGGTGTCCAGAAAATCTTGAATTTTAATTGGGGTATTTAGTTTTCTTAACACTTGAATTTCCTTCGGGCTCAAACCAATTTTTTCGGCTTTTTTATCAAAGCTCTGCTTTTTCATAGAAGTTATATTATCAAACATTTTTGCAAAATAGCCCAATTTTGCTATGATTTTGGCGTCTTTTACTAGGACACTATTCCGCGGTAGCTCAGAGGTAGAGCGATCGCCTGTTAAGCGATTGGTCGTAGGTTCGATCCCTACCCGCGGAGCCATTGACTTTTAGTTCAGTCTTTCTAAGCTAGTCTAAGAATGACACAATTGACTTTCTTTTTTGTCTGGCCAGTTTCCTTGCACATAGATTTGGCCGATAAAGTAATGGTCGCTCGAAGGACTAGATATGGAAATATCAAAGTCTATCGCAACACTACCTTAGGTGTCTGGGTAGTTACTTATCAGAAGCCAGTCTTTGGACCATCAGGCAGAATTGGGTGTTCGATTCTTTGCATATATCCTCAGCTATTTTTTTCTGGAAGGTCAGCTTGGACCTGTGCTAAAAATCTTCAAGTAGGTTATGCTCATCAAACGGCTGAAGACTTTTTCCAAAGTCTGTCTGGGTGGTGGGGTTAATCGATAGCCACACATTTAATGTGTGGCTTTTTATTTACCTTCCTCCAAAATCTCCACTCCCATATTGTCCCGAGCGCGGAGCAACATGAGAAAAGGCACTCTTCTTGGGTGCCTTTTCTCATATCTACGCTGGACCGTGAGGATTGAAAATGTAATGCGTAGGCTCGATAAATCTATGGCACAAAGCCGGGTGACCCGAATATTCCAACAATGTGAAATATTTTCCCTACCCATGGAGAATATTTGACATAATTCCAAACGGCATATAAATTATCAAATAGATACTGGTTGTAACAAACGTGAACCGATCGATGAAAATCGTAAGTAGCGTCCCTTTACGACCCCTCGATTTACAAACGTGAACCCTGTGCACAAGGCAAGTAACGTCCCTAACTTTGAGTGAGTGATCTCCCGTCTATTTGTATTCGTTGTATAATTTTCAAAAAAGCCTCATCGATTTCCATATCATGAGGCTTTCTCTATTTCTAAAAGATTCTAAATTCCTCTACAAGTCGGAGTAACGGAAAATACTCTTTTGCAGAGTATTTTTCCTTGTCTAATCTGGGACGATGATGTTAGGGAGTTAGGGGCGGAATACATGAAGAGATGACTCCCGTCTGGTCCATTCCTCCATAATATAATCGGCTTCCGTCTGCAGCAGATCGAATATTGCCAGTATTAATATTACCGTCGTCCATATATTTATCGAGAGCCAGAGCATTTGAAGGGCCTGGATTTTCTAAATCAAGTGAGTATGTGAAAGGGGTGTAGGGGGTGTGCTCCCAGTGAATATGATCATTGGGTGCAACTCCTAATGGATCTTTCTGCCACTTAAAGTAAGGTGCAGCCCACCCGGTTTCTGCCCCATCATCCCAAGCGTGATCAAAACATGGATAATCACCAGCATGGTCGGATTGATATAGTGCTAAAGCTTTAGATGTCTCTTTAAGGATAGAAGCGGTTTGAGTAAGCCTGGCTCTACTACGAGCAGTAGCTAAAGAAGAAAGAACTACTGATGATAATAATCCAATGATTGCGATCACTACTAAAAGTTCGATCAGAGTAAATCCCTTTTTTGAATTATTATTAGAATTTCTGCGATGCTTCATAAGGTTTGGGTGGTACTCTGTCGTTTCGACTGACATTCTTAAATATCAGAATTATGGAGATAATCACCGACAATAGGATCAACCCGAGTAGTAAAAAATTCGCCTGTTTAGAATTTCTTGCTATTTTTTGCCTTACCAGCCAAGAAATCATACTAGCTGTTTCTTTCTCCGACTGAGCTCTGTTATATAGAGCTGATGGACTATTTTTCTCTTCAAAAAACTCAACATCTGACATATTTATTTATTGTATCAAATATAGCAATCGAAAAAATAAATGATTTTCTTTAAGATATTTATCTATCTTTTAAATTTGTCCAAACACCTTTTCGCGATATTATAAATGCATGAAATACTCGCACAAAACAATAGGTCTTTTTCAGGCCGCTGGCATCATTTTATATGTATCCTTCTTTGCTTCTGTTATTCAGATGTTTTCCCAATCCCCTCTTAAGAATGTAGAACTGGGCCCCTTTTTGGCAATAATTATTTTTCTACTGGCTTTTATTGTTTCAGCTGTCATTTGTGGATCTATTTTTCTGGCCTATCCTCTTACTCTTTTCTTTGATAATAAGAAAAAAGAGGCATATAGAATTGTCGTCTGGAGCTTAGGCTGGCTCATCTTTTTCTTTTTAATCGTCTTGATTATCGTCCTTCTTTTAATAAGCAACTTTTGACTTTTGAATAAAAAGAGGGGGAAAAGGTCGTCAAAGAGGGCCTTTTCTATATACCGGCTGGCGGGGTTATTTTCTGGATACGAAGAACAACACCTTCGCCTGTTTCAGGTAGATTTGAATGCCAAATAGATTTAAGAGTTGCTTTGTGAAAAGCTGATTATTCTGTTAAATTAATATGAGAAAGTTTTATTAATTAATATTTAAATTATGAAAATAATTCCTTATTTGAGATTTAATGACGATAAATGTCGAGAAGCGTTTGATTTTTACAAAAATTGTTTTGGTGGAGAGATAACCTTTCAGACTGTTGGTGAGTCCCAGATGCCGGAAGAATATAAGACGGCGCCGGATAAAATAATGCATGCGACCCTGAAAAGTGGCGAGCTGGCCATTTATGGATCCGATATGATGAGAGATAAGGCCGTTATTGGTGATCAAATTGCTCTCACTTACGAACCAAACAATGAAGATGACGCCAAGGCAATTTTTGCCAAACTTTCGGAAGGTGGTGAGGTATTTCAGCCACTAGAGAAACAGTTTTGGGGCGCACTTTTTGGAATGGTAACGGATAAATACGGTATTGAATGGATGATTAATTATCAACTACCGGAATAAAAATATGAGTGAACAAAAAATCACTACATTTATCTGGTACGAGAAGGACGCAGAAAAAGCGGCTCAATATTATGTTGATGTCTTTAACAATAATCCGGCTAAGAAACAAACTTCAAAAGTCATCACAACTAGTGATTATAAAGAGGCTAGCGAAGAGGTTTCGGGACAAAAAGCCGGTACTCCGATGGTAATAGAGTTTAATCTCGAAGGTCAGGAGTTCATGGCCCTTAATGGCGGCTCATATTTAAAATTAAGCGGCGCCGTTTCATTGATGGTAGATTGCGAGACACAGGAAGAAGTTGATTATTTCTGGGAGAAGTTGGGGGAAGGCGGCGAGACCGGTCAATGCGGCTGGATCAATCGGGATAAATTCGGAATGACTTGGCAGATTGTGCCATCGGCACTCGGCAAGCTAATGAGTGATCCGGATGAAGAGAAATCTGAACGCGTCATGAAAGCCATGCTTGGAATGACTAAAATTGACATTGCGGGTCTGCAAAAAGCCTACGATAATAAATAATCGTTTGGCTGATAGAAAATTCGGCGACCTTCGGTCGCCGAATTTTCTATATCAAAAAAATAATCAAACAAATTATTCCCGCCGCCACGCAATAAATGGCAAAAGGCTTGAGAGTCTTTGACTTGAAAAATCTGATCAAGAACCTGACAGAAAAATAAGCAGCAATAGCGGCCGAAACCGCTCCTATAGTTACAGTCTTTAGAAGGGCGGGATCCGCTATTTTAAATAGCGCCGGTAATTTCAAAATGGCAGCCGCTAAAATAAGAGGGGTGGCCAGCAAAAATGAAAACCGAGCGGCATCCTCATGGTGATAGCCCGCCAATAAGCCTCCGGCCATCGTCGTCCCAGTGCGGGAAAAGCCTGGAATTAAGGCTAGCGACTGGCTTAGGCCAATCCACAGAGAAGACGACCATCTCATCTTTGAAAGTCTTTCATCCCCACCTTCAGTCGTTCTTACATTATTCCTATTTCTAATTATTTCCGCCCACCAGAGCATCATTCCATTTAAAATTAAGACTACTGCTACCAGCAAGGGCACGGCTAAAATATTTTGGATTTTTTTCTGAAATAAGAGACCGAGAAGACCGGCCGGAGCGGTGCCAAGAATGATTAACCAGCCGAGGCGCCCATAATAATTATCTTTTAGATTTCTCTTAAATAGCGATCTTATCACCCCTCCGATTATTAAAATCCAATCTTTCAAATAAAAGAGGAAAAGGATTATAGCGGTGGCAAAATGGGTAGCTACTAAAAAAATCAGAAAATTGTCATTGCTCTGATCAATCTGCCACTTTAAAATCTGCGGCAGCAAAACGCTGTGACCTAAGCTAGAAATGGGAAAGAGCTCACTAATACCCTGCCCTATCCCTAAAATCAGTGCTTGATAAAAAGTAAGCATTTATGGCATCTATCTTAAGGGGACCCATTCCTTGGAATAGGCTCGGTCAAAAATTAAAAAATAGAAATAGTTCAACATCCATAAGGAAAGCAATTTGGGCCAGCCGATTTGGTGAGCTCGTCTGCCCGTGTGGTAAACAATCAAATTAGGCTCAAAAAAAGTGTGTCCAATTTTTGAAAGTCTGTTAAACATATTAAAATCCTCATTGGCTACCAGATCGTTCCTAAAACCGCCGACCACCTGAAAAGCGCTTCTCCTAATCATTTGAAATTCTCCGACGGATTCACCAACACCAAAGTAATTGTTCATCAGACGGATTTTTAGATTCACTAGTTCAAAGATAAACCGGTCGGCTAAAGTCTCTAGCTGAGCAAAAACCCGAAGGTTGGTAGTGAGAGCAGTCAAATCTGGATCATCCTCAAAGTGCCCTTGAGCCTTTCTTAAAAAGATATCGGCGTTTTCTAGCTGACAATCCGCATCTAAAAAGATTAGATAATCGCCGGAGGCCATGGCAGCACCCGCATTCCGGCCGGCTGCAATAGTTTGGCGACTGACTCCGGAATATACAGCTACTTTTCGAGTGTACTTTTTAGCTATACTTACGGTCTTATCGGAACTGCCGCCATCGGAAATAATTATCTCGTGAGGTAGAGTTAAATTTCTTTTAAGGCTCTGAAGTGTTTCTTCTAAGACCTTCTCTTCATTTAGGGTCGGAATAATGATGGAGATCATGAATATTTTTTAACAATTCTACCCTTAAGATATTTGCTGAACCCAAGAAGGATTAGAAATATTAAGATCATTATAGCAATGAAGCTAATTTTACCCAACCAATTGTTTACGCGCGCATATCCTTCTCCCAGATAATAGCCAATTACCATTAAAAAGGCAGTCCAGAAAAACTGACCAAAGACGTTCAACGCCAGATAACGCCTAAAGGGAATCTTGACTAGACCGGCCGTGAAAAGAATTACCGGCGCAAACCCTAACCCCATGGTTAGCTTGGAAATGGTTAAGATCTTATTCTTATATTGATGGAAAATTCTTTCAGCCGTGGCAATAGCATTTTCCGTAATGCTGAAAAAATGACCGAACCGGCGAACGAAACGATGACCAAAATTATGCCCTAACCAATACCAGAAAATGTCCCCCAACAAATCTCCTAACATTAAAGCAAGGTAGAGCGGTAAAAAATCAAAGAGACCCAATCTCCACAGAAATCCTCCGAGCATCATAATTAGAGGACCCTCAAACAGAGCAATGGGAACGATTATGATGTAGCGATAAGTCAGGATGAGATTAAGCATGACTCTTTAGAAAGTTTCTTTGGCAAAATAATAAATATAAGTGAAAAAAATTTTGATCAATCCTTCCTTACGAAAACGACGCGCCGAGGTAGCCATGGTTAAATCATTAGAATAAATAATTCTACCCACTTTGGAAAGACGCCTCGCGGTGTTTGTATCGTCACCATAAAAAAGAATGGATGTGTCGTAGCCACCAATTTTCTCTAAAGCAGAGTTTCGCAGCAGGCAATTTCCTCCTATTAAGATTGCTCCAGCGTGGAAGAATGCGAGAAATTGATGAATAAATTTATAAAAGATTTTTTGGATTAAGAGACTGAAAAATTTAAAAACGGGACTGACGTCAAAGAAAATATAAGGACCCGTAACAGCTACGATTTTTGGATTATTAAAACATTCGGTTCCTAACCTTAGCCAGTCAGGATGAGGTCGACAATCGGCGTCGAGCGAGGCAATGATTTCGCCGGATGCGGCAAGGCGCCCGCGTTCGCGGGCGCCTTGCACTCCGAGCTTTGGCTCAACCAGAACCTTCACAGGGAAACCCCGACTAACCTCTTCCGTTCGATCCGTGCAGGCATTACAGACCACAATTACTTCAAAATCCGAAGAATGCTGGTTCAAAATTGCCTTAAGAGTTTCTGAAATATATTTTTCTTCGTTGTGAGCGGGAATGACAACCGAGACCTTCATTACTGATTAGGGTTAGCGGCGGTAACGTTAAAGTAAATGATGTTGCTGGTACCGTTGGCATTTCTTACTGCTACCGGATATGGTCCCGGTCCTACTACCACACTATTGGTACCGCAAACGCCGTTGACGCAGGACTTGATGGTAGATGGCACGGTAAAGCGAATGTGTTGGTTATCGTTTGAGCCGGAATTCCCGAGATTGTAGCCATTAAACTCCACGGAATTGTTGAGAAGATCAAAATTATAACCATTAATAGTTACGATAATACCTGTCTTGCCGGAAGAAGGGGTTAAAGAAGAGATGATAGGAACTTTCTTAGCCGTAGTTGGAGGATTTTGGTTGGAATTTCCTGATCCCGTTGTTGCAGAATTTCCGGTATTAGCTGGATTTCCACTTAAAGCATTCTCGGTGGAAGAACTTTGATTGGCATTACCCGGAATGCTGGAACGATTAACTGTAGCCACAATTCCCCACAAGACTAACACTAGTAAAATGATTATTAAGACTGTCCAAATCCATTTTTGAGAATCGCTATTCATATTAAATGTTAATTAATAATTTTTAAATAAAAGGAGCCAAAAAGCTCCAAAACTACGTTCCTGGTGTTTGGCTGTTCTTGCCAGCCTGATTAGGCGCCTGGTGGGTACGCATCGATTCATCTCCAGAGCGGTTGAGGATCTTGAGATTGAGATCTTCCTTATTACGGCGCCTCGTATAGATAATGAAACAGACACAACAAGCCAGAATCATTAGTGGGGCAGCCACGTAATGTTCCTTGACCATTTGAACTATGGAAAAAGCTATGGTATTCATTTTCTTCTATTGAAAATGCTACAACTTTCCATTGGGAAGTCAATAAGTCGATGTTTAATTTTAAGGTGAGGTGATTTTCAAGCCATTATCTCCCCAGAAAACTTGTGAGTTTAAAATGGTGCTTACTTTTGAGCTAGTGGCTCCCGTAAAAATGTCATATTGGTTTCCAGTCTTCTTTACTGAAACAATTTCACAAGAGCTGCTGCCGACTTCTATGGTGGACGATCCACTATAGTTTGGATTTTGAGCAAGTCTTACAAAAGTTACTTCCACGCAACTTTCGGCCAGAATTTCGCTTTCGGCTTTGGCTGCACTTCGATAAATGTTTATCAAAGCTTCGTAGATTGGTTCTGAGCTGTTTAGGACGCTCGGGATTAACAAACTAGAAATTAGAATAACTGATATTAAGGCGACGAATCCCCTGTCTCTTTTCATGGCAAACTTTTCAAAAACTGGAAATTGGTTTCTTCAAGTCTTTCGGCTATAGCAGCTAGGCGAATATTTTCCTTATTAATCTGAAAAACCAGAGTAAATAAAGCTGTCATCACTAAATTGATGATAGCGATGTAAATTAAAATCTCCAATAAAGTAAAACCTTTGGCTTGTTTCATTTCGGCTGAATAATAATTAATCCCGTTTGATTTAAGATCGAAATGTAAATCGTCTGACCACTACAGCTAAGACCAGTGCCTTTAGCCGGCAGATTTAGCGAGTAAATCTGCTTAAGATTTTTTAAATCACTGCTGTCATATATAAAAAAGTTATGATTTGTAAGAAGTAATAATCTTTGAGGCAAAGCCAAAAGAGCGTTGATACTGTCTCCGATAGTTTTGGTGCCAATTAGCTCGAGAACCGGTAAATGAGCGAGCGATAAAATATACAATTCGCTCTTGCCGACCGTTCGGCCCAGAAACAGGATCGAGCGATCTCGGGCCAAACTTTTGCCGTTGCCTGAACCACCGGTGGCATCAAAATTATTCAGTAAAATCAGCTTTGAGCTGGTAGCTACATCGAGTAGCGTTAATTCTGCATTGTTAGGGGTAGCTAAAAAAAGATAATGAGAAAATCCATAAATACTATTTATAGCGGCGTTCGTTTCCCATTTTCCTACTTCCGCGGGCGCGGTCGGATTTGAAACATTAATAATATGCAGTTCTTCAATCTGACTTTTAGCCGTTCCAAGAAAAAGAAAGTTCTGATGAAAAAAAAGAGAGCTCGTGATAGTCGTCTCATCGCTATAATCTCCGGGCAATTTATAGCTTTTGAGAATTGTGGGTTTAGTTGGATCGCTAATATCGGCAATCTGAAGCTGACTGTTTATACTGCTATTTCCAAGATAAGCGATACTTCCAGCCACTTGAATGCTGGTGAGGCCCGGTCCCGTGTCTAATGCTGACAGAATTTTCGGATTGGCTGGGTCTTTCACCTCAATCACAAACAAATCATTTGGGTCGGCCAGCTTATTTCTAGGGTCGGCATTGTTGGTTGTCAGATAGACTAAATTTCCGACAGACCAGAGGGCGGTTGCCTGATTGCCGTAACCAAGATCCGGTCCTTGTGAGACCGCCGCATTTTGCCAGTTTTCAGTTCCGTTCAGCCAACAATCATGTGAACCAATGGCATCGTTAAAGTTACTAACCAAAGTGGACTCTTCGAGGTGTTGGGGTCTTTTTCGATAGAACCAGTTGAAGCCTACGATGAGTCTTTTAGTAAAATTATCAATTTCTTCAGTAGTAATGTCTTCTTCGAAAGTAGAGGCGTGAGTGGTGGTGGCAATATTGTTATAAAAATCTTCGCTTAGAAGATGCTTGTACTTATCCATCTCCCTTGCTCCCAAAGTCAGTGCTTCTAAATAAAGACTGGCTCTCGGCAAAGCGGTTTGATTATTAAAGAAGACCGTGATCAAGGCGCTGGCAATAATTCCAAAGATAAAAATAGCCAAGAGAAGCTCAATGAGAATATTCATCGGTTCAGCCCGGAAGTTAGCTGGTAAATTGGTAAAACAATTGAAAGGGCTACTAAAGTGACAATAAGACCAATAAAGATCATTAAGGCCGGTTCAATCAAAGATGTTAGCCGTTTTAATATCTGGTCTAGTTCCCGCTCGTAATGCCGGTTTAGGCGCTCGAAAATTTCCGGCAATTGTCCGGTTTTTTCGGCAATTTGAATCATCTCGCAAAAGAAAGCCGGAAATTTCAGGGAAGCCTTTTCCAGGGACACGTACAATTCCTTTCCCTCTTCCAAGTCATCTAGAATTAGTCCATAACATTGTTGAAGAAAATCATTCTTCGAACTTTTATTTACGAATTGAAGAGCGGCGGTTAGGGAAAAATGATTTTTCAGGAAAAGTTCCATTGACTGGCATAGATTGATTAAAAGATTGTTTAGAAGAAAGGTTCGGACTATCGGTAAGCGAAATTTTATTTTCTGCCAGTTAAACCTTAGGATGATAGATTTTCTGACAGATGTTTGAAAGACGAAAATTAAAATACCGAAAATACCGAGTAATATCAGACCGAACTTTTTTAGGAAATAATTTAGAAAAAGCAAAAGGCGTGTCGGTAAAGGCAAGGTCCCTCCAAAACTCCCGAGTAACGGTAAGATTTTCGGAAAGACAAAACCGATCAAAAAAAGTGACATACTGATGGATAGAGCCAGAATAAGAATCGGATAAATTAAAGCGCTAATTATTTTTTGCTGATTTTCCTTTCTTTTTTCCAAATAGAGAGCGGCACCTTCCAGCCTTAAAACCAAATTGCCGCTCTTCTCTCCTACCCTCAGCATATGTATGGCAACGTCGTCTAATTTTCCGCTCTCTTCTAAACTCTGCGCCAGGGTTTTACTTTCTTCCACATCCACCGCCAAATCTTCCAAAATTTTTAAGTAGGTCTTTCTAGATTTTTGATTGTTTCCCCGCATCATATCTATGGCCCGTGCCAAGGGGATATTAGCCCCAAGTAAAAATCCGAGTCGACGTAGAAAATCGATTTGATCGCTAATTTTAAGCTTCTTCATAAGTCACTCTTAAAACTTCAGTCATGGAGGTTTGCAACTTGTCGACTTTTTGGTAACCGTCTTCTCTTAGAGTTAAAAATTTGCCTTCCTCGGTTAATTTTGAAAGGTTCGTCCACTGGCTGTTTCGAATTAAATCACGAAGATAATTATCTATTTCCAAGACTTCAGCGATCACTAACCGGCCACTAAAACCGCTACCTCGACAGACGAGACAATTTTTCTTTTTAGGCAAATGATTTTTTGCCCCACATTCAGAGCAGGACCTTCTCACCAGACGCTGGCTGATCACCATTGAAAGACTGGAAGCAATGGCATAAGGCTCAATCCCCAAATCCAAAAGTCGATTGAGGGTGAGGAGGGCGGAATTAGTGTGCAAACTGGAGAGAATTAAATGGCCGGTCATAGAGCTGCCGAAAGCTAAACGAGCGGTTTCTCGATCACGAATTTCTCCAATCATAATAATGTCCGGATCCTGTCTTAAAACGGAACGCAAGGCATTCGAAAAATTGAAAAGTGAGTAAGAGTTTACCGGAATCTGAACCACGTTTTCTACGGCATATTCAATCGGGTCCTCAATACTAACCATGGAGGTCGGTTTTTCTTTTAATAACTCCAAGAGAGTGTAAAGGGTAGTGGTTTTACCGGAACCAGTCGGGCCCGTGATTAAAATCATGCCACTATTTTTCTTCACAATATTTCTTAGAAGAGTACAGTGATTCTGATTAAAACCTAAGTCTTCTAGGGTTGAACCTTGATGAGATTTTCTGAGTAAGCGCAAAACGGCGTTAGTACCGTAGTAAGTCGGAATTAACGAGAGGCGGATATTAATGCGCTCTTTATCAGACTGGAAGAAGAAACGACCGTCTTGGGCAGCTTGATGTTCGTCAGTTCGAACTTCGGCCAAGACTTTCAGGCGAAAGATTATAGGCGGCCCAAGTTCTTTAGGAAGAATGTATTTCTCCTCAAGTAAACCGTCTATTCGAAACCTTATTCTGAAAGACTCTTCAGCTGGATCGAGGTGAATATCAGAGGAGTGTTGCCGAAGAGCCTCTTTTAATAAAAACTCAACTAAATCAGAGACGGGAAGATGTCTAATTTGGATTGATGCATCCTGAAGCATTTTGGAATTATAAAAGTGCTTCCTAAAGAACCGTTAAAGATAAAATAAAAAATCCCGCATTCGCTGATACGAATGCGGGAAAAATTGCCTAATTTTTGGCCAGAAGCGGAGCTCCGGACTTGCTGAAAAACCATGAAGATTTTCCTTGGGCCAGTCGTAGGGCTTCATACGCCACCGCCTTTTTCTCACTTACGAAGAGGTGCGAGTAAGGGAGTGGTCCTTTGTATTTACTGACTATCACCCGACCCGTGTCGGCGCCAGAATGCGGCCTTTCGCAAAAGTCAAACTTCCAGAGACCGTTTCGAGAAACATCACTTTTCTGTCGATCAGTTACGATAAATGGCAATAAGGTACCGTCATCCATAACCTTGAATACCGCACTTCCCAGCGGTACCCAGTATGGAGCGGCACAATGACCAACAGGATTTTCTTTGGAAATCACAGTGAGTCGATCGCCAGCTGCGGTTTTACGCTTACGCGTCAAACCATCACCGGCGGCAACGAGACATTTCTTGACCTTGCTCCAGCGAGTTTCAAACCAGTTATACCACGTAAGTCGAGCCCGAAAGCAGATCACATCCACTTTCTGAAAAGCAGTGGCGATTTGCCGGCGCGTTCCTTCGATGAAGAGAACTTTCGGAAAACCGGGCTTGGTGACTTGTTGAGCGACGCTCCGACTGACTTGAGTGGGAGTCTTCGGGGTAGGGATTGCTGGAGAGATCTTGTGAGGAATATATGGGCGAAGAGGAGTGGGTTTGGAGATATTTGAGGCTTGAGCATCAGGTTGAACTGAGGCTTGGGCCGCCAAAATCGAGCCAAAAATCATGCTAACAACGAACTTTTTTTTCATCTGCTGTTTCCTTTCAGGTTGAGTTTTAGCGATGAGTGCTACTCTGGACATTATCACATGCTTTCTAAAAGTCAAGAGAAAGGTCCTAAAACCCGGCTTAAACTTACCTATTACTCTGATAGAATATTTGAATGTCTCTTCTTCTATTTTTAAAGGCCACAGAGATAATTCCCGCTTTTGGTCTTTTTGGCATATTTTTAGCCATTTTTGCGGAATCGGGACTTTTTTTCGGGTTTTTCCTGCCGGGTGATTCCCTTCTCTTTACGGCCGGTCTTTTGGCCTCGGAAGGTCAATTAAATATCGTTGTTCTTATAATCGGCACTTTTCTGGCAGCGGTTTTGGGTGATAGCGTTGGCTATGCCTTTGGAAAGCGAGTCGGGCCGCGGCTCTTTAAGCGGCCCGACTCGTTTTTTTTCAAAAAAGAATATGCGGAGCGGGCGGAAAAGTTTTATGAGCGACATGGCAAGTCAACAATTATTCTAGCGCGTTTCATTCCTATTATCAGAACTTTCGCTCCAATTATAGCCGGAGTTGGTCAAATGAAGTACCGAATCTTTCTAGGTTACAACGTTGTTGGAGGTTTAATCTGGACGGTCTTGCTTTGTAGCCTCGGATATTTCTTGGGTAAGACTGCCCCAAATATTGATAAATATTTATTACCCATTATTTTGGGAATTATCATTCTTTCTTTTCTTCCTCCCATTTTTCAATATTGGCGGAATAAGAAAAACTAGACTAGTGAAAAATTATCTGTTAATTTTAAGGGATGAAAAATCTTCTGAAGGAATTTAGAGAGTTTGCCGTCAAAGGAAATGTTATTGATTTGGCCGTTGGTGTTATTATTGGGGCCGCATTCAACACTATCGTTACTTCTCTGGTAAATGACATCATCTCTCCTTTAATTAGTCTGGTTACAGGCAAGCTGGATTTCTCCAACCGTTTTATCGCCGTCTCTTCTCATCATTACAATACGATCGCTGAGGCCAAATCAGCCGGAGTAGCCACCGTCAATTACGGCCTTTTCATCAATAACGCCATTAATTTTGTCATTGTGGCTTTTGTCATTTTTCTTTTTGTACGAGAGATAAATAAAATGAAACGGAAAGCGCCGCCACCGGAATCAAACACCAAACTTTGTCCGTTCTGTCAGACTATGATCTCCAACAAGGCAAGCCGTTGCCCCAATTGCACGAGTCAGCTCGGTGAGTCGGTCACTTAGCCAGAAACTAGCTGTCTAAACGTCTATAATTTTGTACAATTAGACTTTATTAGCTAAGAAACATACCATGAACATTGATGCTGCAATTGCCATTATTCAATGGCCCATTGGGATTACTATGTTAGTCTTTGGTATTCATCAGATGAGCAAACCCGCTGAATGGTTTAAGTTTTTACCAGCTTGGGTTAGTAAAATTTCTCCTATTAAAAACCCTGCCACAGAAATGAGAATTCATTCTCTCGGCAATATCATTTTTGGGCTCTTCCTAATGTTTCCGTTCGGCGCCATGCTGGTCGCTGCTTGGATTGCCTTCATTTGGTGGCTAACTATCGTGCCTTTTGCCTGGCGAGTAGATTGGGCTTTAGGCATGCGAGATCTCTGTATTACTTTGGCTCTGGGAGCTTTGATTTTTTTGCTATAAAAAATAAGCCAATAGATAAAGAAAAATGCCGGGCGCTTCGCGGCCGGCCTTTTTCTTACTTCCCTGCCTCAAACTCCATATTTCTATTCAGCCTCGAAAGTATCTCCCGTCGCTCATTTAAAATAAGATCTTTAATTTTTTCCGGCTCTTTCACTTCTTCGATAATGAATTGCTCTCCTTCCATTTTTACCAATAGCGTTCCGTAGTTAAAAACTTTAGCTAATCCTTTAGTTTTTATAAGTTCCACCTCCCTCACTCTATCCAAACGGTAATAATTAATCCGTCGGCGAAACATTCCGTATTGTTCTACATCAATTACTCGCCCATCGGTAATAATCCAAACATCCAGATAATAATCGCTCCAAGCAATAAAGAAAAGGATCCAGACAAAGAGTAGCCACAACATATATAAGCCTATATTTAAGAAAAGCGGACTCTTAGTAACTCCAAACAAATCGTAGACCTTCAGGCTCAGACCGCTTCGATAAGCAATGTAAGGCAAAATGGCGGCAATGATTAAAAATAATGTCTCCAGTGTGAAAGCTAAACTGTATCTCTTTAAAACCAGTTTAATTTTTTCTCCCTGATCGTACTGAATCATAAATTGGCGTTAAATAAAATAATAGAGATAGCGGCAAAACCTAACAAGAAAATGGAAAGAATGTAGTATATAAATTCGGCAAATCTTAAGTTGCTATTTTGAATACCGTAATTTTTCCATTGTCGGGAAAAGATAAAACTCATAATTACAAAGAGAAAGAAAAGTAAAAGCCATAAGAGCCACAGAGATTGCCGGGCGTTAAGAGAAAAAATTGAAATATTTTGAATAAGAGACATCTGTGATAAATTATTATAGTCCGTAAAGTCCCGAAGGTCCATAAAGTTTATAAAGTAAATTGCTTTAAGAACTTTCTGTGATCTAAGACTTTATGGATTTATTTTTATGGAAATCCGCAATATCGCCATTATAGCCCACGTTGATCACGGCAAAACCACTTTGACCGACGCTCTGATGCGCCAGACCGGCATAGTGGGCGAAGGAATTAGTATGGATTCGAACGCTCTGGAGCAAGAGCGCGGCATTACTATTTATGCCAAAAACACTTCAGTCATGTACAAGGGCACAAAAATAAACATTGTCGATACTCCGGGACATGCCGATTTTGGCTCGGAAGTGGAACGCGTGCTTCGATCAATTGATTCGGTTCTATTGGTAGTGGACGCTCAGGAAGGGCCAATGCCGCAGACTAGATTTGTGTTAAAAAAATCCTTGGAATTGGGCCTTAAACCAATTGTTATTCTGAACAAGATTGACAAACCGGCCGCCAACCCGAACTGGGCACATGACCAGGTTCTGGAACTATTTCTTGATCTTGGTGCGAACGAAGAGCAGCTCGATTTCACTACCGTCTACGCCATCGGTCGTGATGGCATCGCCAAGAGAAATCTAGCCGACCAATCAGAGAACTTAGATCCCTTGCTTGATGTGATTTTAGAAAAAATACCGGCTGCGGCCTCCGACACAACTGCTGTCCTGACAGCCCAGCCTTTCAATCTTGGATATGACAATTTTCTCGGGCGTCTGGCTGTAGCGAGAATCTATAGCGGCACCCTGAAAACCGGCCAGACTGTTTTTATAAAAAAACCAAGTGGCGAAAGTCGAAGCGGCAGAATTACCAAACTCTTTACCTTTGAAGGAATCGCCCGTAAAGAAGTGGGAGCGGCTCCGGCCGGCGACATCGTTCTGGTCGCCGGCCTCTCCGATATCTTCATTGGTGAGACTATCACCGACTCGGAAGATCATGCGCCCCTCCCTTCCATCAAAATAGACGAGCCTACTATTTCGCTTAATTTCTTAGTAAATGATTCTCCCTTTGCCGGCCGCAGTGGAAAGTTTGTCACTTCCCGTCAGATTCGCGAGCGACTGGAACGAGAGCTTGAAGTCAATGTCGGTCTGCGAGTGGAATTTGATCAAAACGACATCTTTAAAGTTTACGGCCGCGGTGAGCTCCATATCGCCATTTTGCTTGAGAATATGCGGCGTGAAGGATACGAGCTTCAAGTTTCCCAACCTCACGTAATCATTAAGGAAGAAAATGGCCAGAAATTGGAGCCCTTTGAAGAAGCGGTTATTGAAGTGCCGACCGAGGCTTCAGGAGCGGTAATTGAAAAATTAGGCAAGCGAAAAGGCATTATGACTAACATGAAACAAGATGGAAATGTCATCAGAATGATTTTTGAAATACCGACTCGCGGACTCCTTGGCCTGCGAAATCAGTTCGTCATCGATACCAAGGGCGAAGGTTTACTCTCCAGCCGTTTTCTGGAATTTCGACCGTATGTTGGCCCAATTGAAAAACGCGAGGTTGGCTCCATGACTTCCATGGAAAATGGCAAGTCTTTGGCTTTTGCCCTTGGCAATCTTCAGGACCGAGGGCTTCTATACATTGGCCCGGGTACGGAAGTTTATGAAGGAATGGTTATTGGAAACGTCACTAAAGGTGATGAGCTTGATGTTAATCCAACTAAAGGCAAGCAGCTTACCAATATGCGAGCTTCCGGCTCCGACGAAACTATATATTTAACGCCCCCGCTTGAAATCACTATTGAGCGAGGTTTGGAAATAATGAATGACGATGAGTATCTCGAAGTTACTCCAAAAGATGTTCGCATCCGCAAAAAGTTTTTGAGTAAGACTGAGCGCGCTAAGATGGCGAGACAAGAAAAATAAAATCCGTTATTTCTTCGCTTAAAAAGTCAACAGCCGCGCCTTGCGGCGCGGCTGTTGACTTCTGAATTCCCGCCTTCGCGAGAATGACAGATTTAGTAGCTTCGTCTGTCGCCTCCTCCGAATTCTCGGCGAGGTCGATCAGTCATCGGTCGGGCCTCATTGACAGTCAGTGTTCGACCGTCAAGGTCCTTTCCGTTGTACATGCTGATAGCTCCTTCGGCATCGGCGTCTTCCATTTCGACGAATCCAAAACCTCGTGAGCGACCAGTCATTTTGTCGGTAATAATATTGGCGGATACCACTGAGCCAGCTTTTGAAAAAGCGTCTTTCAGGCTGTCAGCGGTAGTAGTCCAAGACAAATTACCAACGTATAATTTCTTTGCCATTTTTATCTAAGTTTACTTAACTTGGATCGAGACGACCCTTCTCTAACAGATCTAAGTAACCTTAGATAACCTTCGAGAAAATCTACGATCAGATACACTATAGCACGATCTCCCACATAAGGCAAACTTCTCTCCTCTGTGATAAAATTAAAAACTAATGAAGAATTCTGATAAAAAATCATCTAAGATTTCCACCGAATCATATAAGGGAGTTCGGGATTTTTACCCTGAAGACTGGGCGGCGGAAAAATATATTTTTGAGGTCTGGCGAAAAACGGTTGAGAGTTTCGGGTACGTGGAATATAACGCTTCCCCGCTCGAGCCGTCCGAATTATATGAAGCCAAAACCGGTGAAGAAATTGTAAACGAGCAAACTTATAAATTCATCGACCGTGGCGAGCGAAGCGTGACGCTGCGGCCGGAAATGACGCCGACAGTGACCAGAATGATTGCCGCCAAAAAACGCGAGCTCTCCTTTCCACTGCGCTGGTATTCCATTCCCAATCTTTTTCGATATGAAAGACCTCAACGCGGAAGATTGCGCGAACATTACCAGCTAAACGTTGATATCTTTGGCATCTCTTCCCTCGAAGCGGAAATTGAAACTCTGATTTTAGCCAATCAGATTATGAAAAATTTTGGGGCAACTGAAAAAGATTTTGAAATTCGCCTCTCCAGCCGAAAACTCTTAAACGCAGTCTTCAACAACTGGTATGAACTGGAGCCGGAGCAATCAAATGCCTTGCGGCGTTTGATTGACAAGAAAGCCAAGATGTCGGAGGCGGAATTTAATCAAAAAGCCGAGGAGGTTGCCGGAAAAGCCTTTAATTTCTTGGATTTTGCCAAGGATAGCGTTGATTATCAGGAGGCTATGGCCTTTCCGGAGATCCGACAGGCTAAAGAGGAGCTTGACAGCATTATTGACATTCTCGAGCAAAAAGGGATTTCGAATGTCAAAATTGATTCACATTTAGTACGCGGCTTTGATTATTATACCGGTCTGATATTCGAAGTCTTTGATACCAATGCGGAAAACAATCGCTCGCTTTTTGGTGGTGGCCGTTACGATGATCTTTTGGAAATTTTTGGAGAAGAAAAAGTGCCGGCCGTCGGATTTGGTATGGGTGACGTGACTATTTTGAATTTTCTGGAAAGCCGTAATCTTTTGCCAAAATATCAATCTTCAACTAAATTGATAATCTTTCCGCTAGATGAATCTTCTGTGAGTGAAGCTTGGGAAATCGCTGAAAAGTGGCGCCGAGGCGGAATCAACACCGTCATGGACAGTTCCCAGAGAAAAATTGCCGATCAAATCAAAAAGGCGGAGAAACAAGGAATTTTATATGTTGCTTTTGTCGGTTCGGATGAAGTAAAGACGGGTACTTATAAGATCAAGAATTTAGAAACCACCAAAGAAAAAGATTTTGAAAAAGAAGGAAAATCTTTAACTCTAAACTTTTAACTTTTAATCGGGATGCGCAAGATTGTTTTTGATATTGAGACTTCAAACATCTTCGACGAGGTTGGCCGAGCCGATCCTGCTCTTTTGGATATTGCCGTCGTCGGTATTTATGATTCAGAGAAAGATGAATACACTTGTTTCGAACAAAATGAATTGACCAACCTCTGGCCTATTTTGGAAAAGGCCGACATGCTGATCGGTTTTAATTCCGAGCATTTTGATCTGCCGCTTTTAAACAAATATTATCCCGGGGATCTTCGCCAGCTTCGCCATCTCGACCTCATGCAAGAGGTGAAAAAATCTTTAGGACGGAGAATTGGCCTCGGCCGAATCGCTGAAGGAACTTTGGGCGTTTCCAAATCAGGTCACGGACTTGATGCCATTAAATGGTGGCGCGCGGGTGAATTTGAAAAAGTAAAAAGATATTGCCTGGATGACGTGAAAATTACCAAAGAAATCTATGAATACGCTCTTTCTCACAAGAACCTCAAATATAAGGATGGAAACGATATCTTCGAGATTCCTATAGACTCAAGTCGCTGGGAAGAACCTCAAGAAAAAGCTCTTACTTCTTCGCTGGGATTTTAATTTTGGAAGCCAAGCTTCCAGGTGTTATACTGCTTCTACATATGGAAAATAAAAATAATTTGATGATTCCGGCCGCCATTATCTTGGCAGGGATCATAGTCGCAGGTGCTCTAATTTTTAATAGTCGAAGCTCTAATTCATCCCTAAAACCGGCTTCTAATCTAGGCGCCCTACCGACCCCTGAACAAGTAATCCAACCCGTTACGGCTGACGATCATATTGTGGGGAAACTCGGCGCTAAGGTCACTATCGTGGAATACGCTGACTTGGAGTGTCCGTACTGTAAAGCTTATGAGCCGGTCTTAAACCAGATTATGAGTACCTACGGTACCAGTAGTGGCGAGGTGGCCTGGGTTTATCGTCATTTTCCAATTCATAGTCGCGGTCCTTACGAAGCTGAAGCGGCTGAGTGTGCGGCTGATCAGGGTGGCAATGATACTTTCTTTAAATTTATAGATCAGATTTTCACTGTTACCAAAGCTGATGACAATCTTGATCCTAAAGTTTTGACTCAAACGGCGGGTCAGTTGGGGCTGAACACGACCACTTTCCAAAATTGTCTGGACAGTAAAAAATTCGAACAAAAAGTTTTGGACGCACGCAATGACGCTTTGGCCGCGGGAGGTCAGGGTACTCCATATACTGTCTTCATTACCGCTGACGGGAAAAAATATCCACTGACTGATGCTTCCGGTAATCCCTTGGGCGCTGTTTCCTATAATGATTTGAAATCTGTGGTGGATCAGATTCTAAAGTCAGCTAAATAAATTAAAAGAGAAGGCGCGAATCTTTCAGATTCGCGCCTTTTATCTGGCCGTTTCAGTCATCACTTTTCTCCGGTTGAATTTCCAGTTTGTACTCTGCCCTCAGCTTCTCCTCAGGTACCCCCTGAAGCAAAGCTGCCCGAAACCGCTCACGTTCATCCTTACTCAAGCGGTGTGCTTTTCCTGTGTGAGGTTCCAGGCTGGCTGGACATTTATAAGTACCGATTTCCAGCCCAGTTTTTTCTGCCACCTCTTCGCTGGCGCCGCAAAGCGGATCAATGCAATGATAGATCCTGTTGCGACCGCCATAGCGATCAGTGATTTCTACAAGCTGGCAGTCCGGAAGAAAGTGTCCACACGGCTTTGGCTCTTGGCCGGACTGATATGGAATCCGGCTTGGAACTTTGTCCATATATCACCTCCTTTAGTGGTTTTTCTGCCCCTGTTATAACAAATAGGAATTCCCTGTCAAACCAAAATCTGGAGAAATTTCTATTAAATGGCTAACTTACTGCTTTAAATTGAATCGCCGCAAACCACACCATTGGCACTTCTCATCCGGACAAGTAGCTTCGGCAATTTCACCGCTCCAGACATTTTTGAGAAGACTTTCCACTTCGCCGCGCACGCGCTCAAGATCACTATCTTTAATCTCCAAGCTGATAATCGGACACCTGCCTTTATCGTCAGGAGTGACAAAAACTAAAGCCGGAGTAATAGTTTTGGATTTCCAATCGGCATGGTTAGTGGTTAATAATTTATAATAAATGAGCTGGCGAAAATAATTACCGTCGGAATTTTTAGTCTCGCCCCGAATTTCGGAGACCGACATGGATCGACGACTTTTATAATCATAGATTAACGCTTCGCTTCCAGTATCGACAATCACATCCAACTTTCCGTGAAGCGGAATGTTAATTGATTGGTTTTCGTAGGAGGAGTCAAATTTATTCTCAATCCGCCACTCTGTTAAGATTCGACTGCCCACCGGTACTTCAAAATGTGGGCCCAAGGCCTTAGCCACGACCGGAACATTTTCCAAAAGCTCATTTTTAGCCGGTATTTTTTCCTGAAGGCCTAAAAATGAGCGCTCAAAGTATTCATTAATTGAATTGGTGAGGATCTTAATAATTTCTTCTTCATTTCTTTGGTTCGCCTGCCAGGCTCGAGCTAAAGCCTCGTGAATAGCGTTTCCTTTTTCGCTGGCCGCCGTCGGCGGCTCCGGCATTTTCAGAATACTTAAATATAAAAATTTATTTGGGCATTCCATGAAATGGTTCAAGGCGGTGACTGAGAGACCTCGTTCAATCAGAGTGCGCTTGGCTAAATCCACAATTTTATCGGCCGTCCTTGATTCAAGAGAATTCCGATTTGGAGAAAAAACTTTTTCAATTCCTATCTGCGGTAGAACCTTCTTCACAACATGCTTGGAATTGAGCTCCTCTATAAAACGCAAAGGTGAGAGCGGAGTATCGTCAGCTTCCGCGAGAGCAGTCATTAACACCACGTGTTTTCTGGCTCGGGTCAGAGCAACATAAAAAAGCCGTCGGATATCTCCGACATCGCTGTCAGTCGTCCGTTTTCGAGGTAGCAGAAATGAAGCTCCTTTTGGCCGGCCGATCCAGCTCTGATCTGTGGCGTAGGGAAGAAAAACGTAATCAAACTCTAGCCCCTTGCTGCCATGCGCCGTCATAGCCTTAATCGGCATTTCCGGCATGCCGACTGAAATCTTGACCATTCTGGATTCAGCAGAAGTTCTGTATGAGAGCAATTCTTTAATAAGAGACCGCGGATCGGCAATTCTTCCCTCGCGAACTAACGATTCGGCCAGTGCCACAATCCCCCGCCAGACGCTGACACTGACCGGATCTTTGGCTACTAAATTGGCAAAACCGGATATTTCGGCCGTATAAATCAGAAATTCCAGAGGTCCAACCGAAACCAGCCTTTCCGCAATGGTTTTCAGAGCTGGAATTTTTGCCAGTAAGTCGGTAGAGATGCCGGCTCGCATATTTCTGAGCAGGGTGTGGGTTTCTTCAAAAGAAAGATTCCAGAGCCCAGTAACCAGAGTGCTGGCCAAGTTTTCAATCTTGCTGTTATCGGCTAAATATTCCAAGAGATCGAAGAAAATACGGCCAGCCGGATGATTGAAAATATCTACACTTCGTTCCGATGAAACCGGAATCCGATGAAATTCCAAAAGGCGGATAATGCGGTCAAGATCGCGATTTCGCCGAACGATGATGGCCGCCGTTTGGGTCACCTCCTCTTGAGACAGGCGGCGGAGCCTCTCCACCAATTCCAACTCCATGGCCGCCGTGTTTTCGCCAGTAACGATTTCAAGGGGTTCGGGAATTTCCTTGTTCCCAGATTTCAGAGCGATGCGCAAGTCAACATGTTCCTCCCCTTCATAATTCTTTTCAATCATGCTCCAGCTCGCATCCAGAATGCTCTGATGCGAGCGGTAATTCGTGTCGAGAGAGATAACACTCATGGCTGGCCAGCGCCGCTGGAGCAAAAAGAAATTCTCTACCGAGGCTCCTTGAAAGCGATAAATAGCCTGCTTCTCGTCGCCGACGATAAAGATATTCGGCGTTTCAAAAAATTCGGCCAAGAGTCCTATGATCAGGTTTTGAGCGTCATTAGTGTCCTGATGTTCATCAACGTGAATATATAAATATTTCTCTTGAATCAGTCGTAGGAGCAATTCGTCCTTCTGGAAAGCTGACAGGAGTTCAATAATAAGATCATTAAAATCCATTTTCTTACTTTCCATCTTGGCTTTTTCATAAAGCTCATAAATGTCGGCAAAAATTATGGTGCGCTCGGCTTTTTCAATACTATCTTTTATTTCGGCTTTTAACTGACCTTTCGTGGCGCCACGAGTTGAGAGAGAACTTTCGTCATTCTGAAGTCTTTCAATTTCCGTTTTGGCATGTTCACGAATCATGTTTGGCGTCACGGCTTCCCTTTTAGCATCATCGATGGTGCGAATAATGCTCGAGAGATAAACGTCGGGTTTTCCGGTCGGTCGAAGGGAGGCAAATTTTGGCTCCGCCAAAATTTGCCGAATCAGCGCCTCCTGCTCCACTTCAGTTAGCTGCTTCACTCCCATTAAATGCAGAAAGTGATCGGGATATTCGGAAATAATAGAAGAAGCAAAACTATGAAAAGTATGCAACCGGACTTCGTAGGCCCGATCGCCAATTAATTCTTGCAGTTTCTCTCTCATAGCTCTGACACCTGCATCCGTGTAAGTGATGGCCAGAATGCCGTGGGCGGGCGTATCGGTGAGATTTAAGATATTGGCAATGCGAAGAGTCAGAATGGTCGTCTTGCCCGTCCCAGGGCCGGCAATCACCATTACCGGTCCATCGATAGTATCCACCGCCTCTTTCTGACGTTTATTGAGGTTCTTATAAGTTTCTTGAAATTTAGGAGAAGTTACCATTTTATGGCTCTATTATTGCATTTTTGGTCTACTTTCTGTTATTGACTTTTGGGACAATTTATGGTAATATTAAAACAGTTGAACCTAACACGGGTTCTTTAAAACAAGGAGTCAAATGCATCCTATTTTCGAAATTTACTTCACCCTGTGTGCGTTAGCGTTTGCGATCGGAATGATCGCAGGGGCTATTGTCGTTGGTGACCGAAAACAAATTCCTCTCGTTAAGCGTTTAACCGCCGTGGTTATAATGGTGGCCGTAGGTCTTCTGGCATTGAGTACTGCAGTGTACAGAATAGAAAACACCATCAATAAACCTACGCGTGAGCGTCAGAAGCACTTACACGATCTCGAGATGTTTTCTCACTAACATCCTCTTCTCATAAACAGCGGAACGCTTTGCGTTCCGCTGTTTCCTTTTCTCCTCTCTTCCACATGAAATTCTTAGTAATTTCTCAATCTCAAAGCTTTCTCGTGCTGCCTTATCTTCTCATGAGCCTTCGCCTCAATTTGTCTGATACGCTCGCGAGTTACCTGAAAGGTCTTCCCTACTTCCTCCAGAGTATGTTGAATTCCATCATTTAGTCCGTGTCGCATCTCCAGAATTTTTCGTTCCTTTTCTGACAAATCATTCAAAATATCTTTTACTTGATCTCGCAAAATTCGGCGCGAAGCATCCTGGTCCGGAGAAAGGATTTTTTCATCAGCTATAAAGTCACCATAAGTAGACTTGCCATCATCTCCTTCATCTCCCACAGGTGTATCAAGAGAAATGGTATTCTGATCAATCTTTTCAATATTATAAATTTTATCCACGTCCACTCCCATCTCTACCGCAATTTCTTCCGGTAGTGGGTCGCGACCCAAATCTTGAGTCAGTCGTCGAACTACCTGCTTGTATTTGGCGATGGTTTCCACCATATGCACCGGTACGCGAATGGTACGTGATTGATCAGCTAGAGCACGAGTAATAGACTGGCGAATCCACCAGGTGGCGTAAGTTGAGAATTTATAGCCCTTCGTCCAGTCAAACTTATCTACGGCCTTAAATAAGCCCAGGTTTCCCTCTTGAATGAGGTCTAGAAGGGTTAAATCGGGGCTGCGGCCCACGTATTTCTTGGCAATGGAAACCACCAGACGAAGATTGGCCTTGGCTAAAAGATTCTTAGCTTCTTCGTCCCCCGCCTCAATTCGCTTAGCCAACTCCTTTTCCTGATTAGCCAGAATAAGCGGATACTGACCAATCTCTTTTAAATACATCTGAATGGAGTCGTAATTTGAATCGTTACGATTGTAGACATACTTCTTTAGAAGGGCCTCATCATCCTGATTAACGTTCAGAAGTCCGCCTCCTTCCAATACATCCACACCGGCGGTGCTAAGTTTATCGTAAAGGTGATCAAGAAACATCACATCGTCTTCCACGGTCGGAAATTCTCTCAAGATATCATCGTAAGTAACAAATCCACGCTCGCGGCCTCGAGTCAAAAGTTTTTCCGCCTTTATCTCAAATTCTCTCTGCCGCTTGCTCATCTTGGAAAGGTCAGCCGGTTTAATCGGCGAAGCGATGGCTCTTGTCTTCGTTTTAGCCTTTTGATTTTTAACTTTCTTGGCAGTCTTTTTAGCCGCTTTTTTGGAAGCGGTTTTTCGAGCTTTATTCTTTTTTATTTTTTTCTTGGCCATTAATGTAAATGATAATTTTATACTTTATTTGTAACATTTTGAAGGGAAATCTTTTTAGCCGAGATTTTCTGCGAAAGCTCCTGGCAAAGTGTTAGGAGTCTTTCCACTTCCTCGGGGTTCTTTTCTCGTTCAGCAATTTGCAGATCAGTCAAAGCTTTGCCGAGTTGATCCTTTAAATAATCCTCCTCTAAATAGGATAATAGTTCTTCAGCCTCACTTTTAACTGACGGATGGGAGCCGTAATGTATTTCAGCTTCAAATATGAGATCGGCTTTCACTTCCGGCGACAAATTAAGCTTCTCTTCCAATTCAGTCGGTCCGAAAATTTCCGCTATTTTGCTGCGCAATTCGGCCGTTTCAAACTGTGGCTCTTTTAAACTTTCCTGCCAGAAGATAATTCCCCACAGCCTTCGCTCTCGGAAGTCGAGCGAAGGCGATGCCGGAAAACCTGTAGGGTTTTCCGGCCAATTATAGTCGCCGCTCTGAGATTCCCCTATCTCTTCCACCGTAATCTTATTCAAATCGTCCGTCAAAGTATCCATCGGAATATTAGTTTTTTCGGAAGTCATTTTCAGAAAATGATGCTGGTCAATATCAGAAGGCAGAGACCGGATAAGTGGCAAGAGTTCCACTTCTATCTTTTTGCCTAATTTTCTGGAATCGGATTCTTCGGCGATTAAGATGTCCAGATAGAAATTAATGATATGCTTGGAATTTTTTAAAACTTCTTTCACTTGCTCCGGACTTTTCTGGAGAAGTGAAGCTGGATCCTCCCCTTCCGGAAAGGCTGCAATTTTCACATCCATTCCAAGAAGCAGAGCGATCGCCCATGAGCGAAGAGTGGCCTTGATGCCGGCCGGATCGCCATCGTAGGCAAAAAGGACATTATCGGAACTTCGCTTCAGGATTTTCAAATGTCTGTCTGAGAGGGCGGTGCCACTTGAAGCAACGGTGTTTCGAAGACCGGACTGATGCATCATCAAAAGATCCATCTGGCCCTCCACTAGCACTGCATAATTTAATTCTCGAATAGCCGACTTGGCTCGATTGTAACCATAGAGAACCTCCGACTTATTAAAGAGGGGCGTTTCCGGACTATTAACATATTTGGCTTCCTTCGTCTCGCTGGAGCCTTGCGAAAGCGGATTAGTTTTTTCAAGTATTCGGCTGGAAAAGGCAATTACTCGGCCGGATGAATCGAAGATCGGAAACATGATGCGACTGCGGAAGCGATCGTAGAAACCACTACCCTTCTCGCTTCTTTTGATCAGGCCGGCTTTTTCAATTTCAGATTCTTTAAAACCCTTTTTGGTGAGGTGTGTCAGTAGAGTGTCCCAAGCGTCGGGGGCAAAACCTAAGCGCCAATCCTTAATAGTGCGATCACGCAGGCCGCGGCCGAGAAGGTAGTCGGCCGCGGCCTTCCCTTCCTCTCCCGCCAGATTCCTCTCATAGAATCTGGCGGCCTCTTCCACGACGGCAAAAAGCCGTTCTTTTTCGTTCTTGTTCTGCCGATCGGCCGGTCTTTCCGGCACAATTTCCACTCCGGCTATTTCGGCCAGAATTTTCAAAGCTCCACGAAAATCTACTCTTTCAAATTCTTCTACAAAAGTGAAGATGTCTCCCTTGGCTCCGCAGCCGAAGCAATAATAAGTACCTCGATCAGGCGAAACAAAAAATGAAGGAGTTTTCTCGTTATGAAACGGGCATTTGGCTTTCAAAGATGCTCCGGCTCTTTCCAATTTCAAATAGCGGGACACTACATCCTCGATTTTTAATCGGTCTTTAATTTGTTCAACGGTGGACAAGATAGTCTATAAAGTTAGGAATTCCTTTCACTTTCGGCCGTGATGGCTTTCACCTGATCATACTTCGGACTGCCTTTAAAGCCGCTACCAGCCGGAATTAAGCGCCCGATAATGACATTTTCCATCAATCCATAGAGATAGTCCTTGCTTCCTCGAACAGCGGCGTTGATCAGAACCCGCGTGGTGTGCTGGAAAGAAGCGGCTGAAAGGAAGCTGCGGCGAGAGATGGAAACTTCAGTAATACCCATGACGATGGAATCGGCTTTGGCTTCTTCCTTACCCTTATCCTTCGCCAGTCGATTTTCCAGGATGAATTCATAACTTTCCACGACATCTCCAACGGAGAAGTTAGTGTCGCCCGCTTCCTTGATTTTCACTCGAGCGAACATCTGACGAACGATTACTTCAATGTGTTTGCGAGAAACCGCTTCTCCCTGAAGTTCGTAAAGTTTCTTCACTTCGGAAATAACGTACTCTTCGGCTCGTTCCTTACCGGCGTATTTGAAGAGTTCATCAATGTCGGCTGATCCATCGGATAGCAGCTGGCCCTTATTGACGATATCTCCCACTTTGACCGTCGGCGTACGCAAATAACTAATAGTGTATTCCACTTCGCTTTTCTTTTTGGCTCCTTTGCCCTTATCGTGAATATCGGGAAGAACGACAATCACTTTTTCCTGTCCGTTGTTGCGGATCTCAGAAATGGTGCCATCAATTCGGCTGACTACGGCTGGATTTTTTGGCTTACGCTTTTCAAAAACTTCTTCCACTCGAGGCAGACCTTGAGTGATGTCTCCACCGGCTGAAGCGGTACCTCCCGAGTGGAAAGTACGCATAGTAAGCTGGGTGCCCGGCTCACCAATGGCTTGGGCGGCTACCGTTCCGACGGCCTCGCCAAGATCCACTATTTTATTCTTGCCGAGGTCCAGTCCGTAACATTGAGAACAGAGGCCCTGAAGAGTTTTGCAGGTAAGTGGGGAGCGAACATGAACTTCTTCAATTCCTTCGGCTTCAATTGATTCCGCATCTTCTTTAGAAAGTAAGTGGCCTCGTTCAAAGAGAACCTTGCCGCGTTTAGTGGTAACGTCACTGGCCAAAACTCGGCCGCCGATATTTTTAGCCAAGGCTACTTCAATACCGGAAGCGGTGCCTTTGCGCAGATATATTCCTTCTTTTGTTTTACAATCATTTTCCGTAACGATAATGTTTTGACCGACAACGAAAAGACGACGGGTAAGGTAACCGGCTCTGGCTGTGTTGAGGGCGGTGTCAGTTAAACCTTTGCGGGCGCCGTGGGTAGTAATGAAGTATTCAATCGGAGTCAGACCTTCTTTGCTGGAGGAAAGAATCGGAAATTCAATAATATCTCCGGCTGAGTTCTGAATCAGACCCTTCATACCGGCCATTTGGGTAATCTGGGCGAGAGATCCTCGAGCGCCGGAATTTACCAGATCATGAACGGAACCATTCACATCAAAAGTGGATGGAATGAGTTTTTCCAATTGATCCTTAGCTGCCTGCCAAATTTCAATATTTTTTCGAGTTTTTTCCTCTTCAGACAAAAGTCCGTCATTGTACTGGCTGACAATTTCATCTGACTTTACTTTGGCTGCATCGATAATCGGTTTCTTGCCCTCGGGAATTTTAATATCATCAATACCCCAAGTCACTCCGGAGTGCGTGGCATATTTGAAGCCAAAAGCCTTGATCTTGTCGAGAATCGGCGGGACTGAATCAATGCCGTATCTGCTGATCAGATCATTGACGATAACGGCCATGGTTTTCTTTTCCACTTCTTTATTAATGTAAGGATAATCTTCGGGCAGGATCAAATTGAAAAGCAATCGCCCGACGGAAGTTTCAAAAAGCTGACCCTTGAATTCTTTGTATTTCTTTTCATCTGAAGGCAATACTTTAATGGCAGCGCGATACGAGACTTTTTCAAAATCGTGAGCGGCCAAAGCACTAGAAGGACTTTCAAAAATCATTCCCTCCCCTTTTTGTCCCGCAATAACCTTCGTCATCCAGTAACAGCCGAGTACTACATCGAGTAATTTGGCCGTAACGGTTGGCTCGCCGCTTCCCGGTTTCAAAATATTTTTGTCCGAAGCCATAATTTCACGCGCTTCGTATTGGGCTTCTTCTCCAAGCGGCACGTGAACGGCCATCATGTCTCCGTCGAAGTCGGCGTTGAAGGCGGAACATACCAGCGGATGAACTTGAATGGCATTACCTTCAATAAGAACGGGTTTAAAAGCCTGAATACCAAGACGATGCAAAGTCGGCGCGCGATTCAGAAGCACGTATTTGTCCTTAATCACATCTTCCAAGATAGCCCAGACTTCCGGGATGCCGTCGTCAATCAGGCGCGAAGCGCCGCGAATATTGTAGGCCAACTCTTTGGCCAATAGTTCCGAAATAACAAACGGCCGGAAGAGCTCCAAGGCCATGTGCTTTGGTAAACCGCATTGATTAAGGGCCAGCTCGGGGCCAACGACAATAACGGATCGGCCGGAATAATCCACTCGTTTTCCGAGAAGATTCTGGCGAAAGAGTCCCCTCTTGCCTTTGAGATTGTCTGAGAGAGATTTAAGTGGTCGGCGTTGAGCCTGATTTACACCGGCAAAGAGAGTGTTGCCGTGACGAATGGAATTATCAATTAAAGAGTCTACTGCTTCCTGCAAAATTCTTTTCTCATTTCGCAAAATAACATCCGGCGCATTGATTTCCTTTAATTTCTTCAGACGATTGTTTCGGTTAATCACTCGACGGTAAAGATCGTTCACATCGGAAGTGGCATGACGGCCTCCGTCTAATGGAACCATCGGACGAAGTGCGGCCGGTATGACCGGAATACGGGAGAGGAACATCCATTCCGGGCGAACGCCGGCCCCCATCATGGATCGCACCAAGGAAAGACGACGCAGAAGCTTGTCCTTTTCCACGGAGGTGGCATTTTCCAGTTCTTTCTCCAGATTATGATAGAGCTTTTTCAGATCGATTCCCTTCAGAATATTGAAGATGGCCTCGGCTCCGATGCCGGCTTCAAAAATCGGTCCGTATTTTAGAGAAAACTTGTGATAAGAAACTTCATCCAAAACTCGCCCTATCTCCACACTCTCAATCTCCTTTTTGGCGGTCAGTAAGAGATCGGTAACTGCTTGCTTGGACTTTTCATCCTGCAGACCTTTAACTTTGGATTTATATTCGGCGTCCAGATCTTTCAGAAGTTTGGATTTCTGATCTTCATTAATTTTAGTAATCAAATATCCGGCAAAGTAAACTACTTTTTCTAGATCAACATTGCTCATGCCGAGGATCAAGCCAATTCGGGAGGGCATACTGCGCAGGAACCAAATGTGGGCCACCGGCGTAGCCAGTTCAATGTGACCCATTCTCTCACGGCGAACAATTGAACGAGTAATTTCCACTCCGCACTTTTCACAGATGATACCTTTATATCGAATGCCGCGATATTTACCGCAATAACACTCGTAATCCTTGTCTGGGCCAAAGATTTTCTCATCAAAGAGCCCGTTCTTTTCGGAACGTTGGGTTCGGTAGTTCATCGTCTCCGGCTTAGTCACCTCTCCGTAAGACCATTCCTTAATTTTCTCCGGCGAAGCGACTTTGATGGAAACAATATCAAAATCGTTGGTGCTGGCGTCTTGATGTTTATATTTGACTGGGGTATGGCGTTGCATATGTTATTTAAAGTAAAAGGTTAAAAGTTATAGATTAACGATGGGCAGTTATTCGTCGGATTTTTCATTATTTCTCTCCAGCTCGACATCCAGAGAAAGACCGCGCAAGTTGTGAAGCAGCACGTTAAAGGAGGCCGGCACGTTCGGAGCAACAATCTTCTGGCCTTTGACAATGGAATCGAAGGCAGCTGATCGACCGGTAATATCGTCGGATTTAATAGTCAAAACTTCCCGCAAAGTGTGCGAGGCGCCGTGACCAAGCAGAGCCCAGACTTCCATTTCTCCAAATCGCTGGCCTCCACCTTGGGCCTTTCCTCCAAGAGGCTGTTGGGTGATGAGTGAGTAGGGTCCGATAGAGCGCATGTGAATCTTGTCTTCCACCATGTGATGAAGTTTCAGAATATACATATATCCGACGGCAATTTCCTGATCAAATGATTCGCCGGTGCGGCCGTCGTAAAGTTTCATCTTGCCGTTTGGCTGATGCCCCGCCTTGACCAATTCCTCCTTAATTTCCACGTCAGTGGCTCCTCCAAAAGGAGGCACAATAGCCTGATAATTGAGAGTGTTGGCAGCTAGTCCAAGGTGGAGTTCCAAAATCTGGCCCAAGTTCATACGGCTTGGCACGCCAAGCGGTGTCAAGATTATGTCAACGGGAGTACCGTCCGCCATGTATGGCATATCTTCTTCCGGCAGAATGCGGGAGATTACTCCTTTGTTACCGTGGCGTCCGGCCAGCTTGTCACCGACAGAAACGCTGCGAAGTTGTGCCACTTCAATATGAATTTTTTTAATGACGCCCGATTCCAGTTTGTCGCCTTTTTCGCGAGAGAAAACTTTGACGCTGATAACGCGGCCTCGTTTACCGTTTTCAATTCTCTTGGAAGTATCTTTAACATCACGAGATTTTTCACCGAAGATTGAGCGTAGCAATCGTTCCTCCGGAGTCAATTGAGTTTCTCCTTTTGGCGTAATTTTACCGACGATAATATCGCCCGGTCGCACTTCGGCGCCAATGCGAATGATTCCATCTTCGTCCAAATTGCGCAGACGAGCTTCTCCGACATTCGGAATATCGTGAGTGGTAATTTCCGGACCAAGTTTGGTATCCCGAACGCTAATAACGAATTCATCAATGTGAACGCTGGCGAATTTCGATTCCTTAACTAGTCGCTCGGAGAGAATAATGGCGTCTTCGTAATTGGCGCCGGACCATGACATGAAGGCCACTAAAATATTTTGGCCCAAAGCGATCTGGCCATTGTCAGTAGTAGAGCTGTCGGCCAAAATGTCGCCTTTCTTTACTTTTTGCCCGACTGAAACAATTGGTCGCTGATGAAAAGCGGTAAACTGATTAGTTCGATTAAAACGAATGAGAGTGAATTCTTTTTCCTTGCCGCCTTTAGCTGGTTTAAATTTAATCCGTTCAGCATCGACGCTCGAGATTGTGCCGTCCTCGGGCGCTACCACTACGCGGCCGGTGTTTCGAGCAGCCGTCTCTTCAATGCCGGTGGCCACCAGCGGCGCTTCCGGAATGATGCAGGGCGTAGCCTGCTTCTGCATGTTCGAACCCATGAGTGCTCGGTTAGCGTCATCGTGATTTAGAAATGGAATCATACTGGTAGCAATGGAAAAGGCCTGATTTGAAGCTACATCCATATATTGCACCTCATTTTTATGAACTTCTCCGGGCTGGCTCTTAATTCGCACTTCCACCATTTCAGCGCTGATGTTGCCCTCTTTATCATAGGGCGTGGCGGCGTGGGCAATAATGAATCCTTCTTCTTCCAGAGCATTTAAATAATTAATTTCTTTGGTGATCTTGCCGTCCTTTACTCGAATATATGGAGTTTCAATCATGCCAAAATCGTTGATACGAGCGTAAACGGAAAGGTGAAGTACCAAACCAATGTTTGGACCTTCCGGAGTGTGGATCGGACAGATGCGGCCGTAGTGAGACGGATGCACGTCACGCACTTCAAAGCCGGCGCGCTCACGAGTCAGTCCTCCTGGGCCAAGAGCGGAAATAGTTCGAAGATGTTCGAGCTCGGTCAGAACGTTTTCCTGCTGCATAAATTGAGAGAGCTGGTTAGTAGTAAAGAATTCCTTAATACGAGCTTGGAGTGGTCGCGGCGAGATAAATTGAACTGGTAAAGTGGCATCAGTATCAATAGTAGACATTCGATTCTGAATATTTCGTTTAATCTGAGACATACCGACTCGAATCTTCTGCTGAAGAAGTTCGCCCACGTAACGCACGCGGCGGGAACCAAGATGATCAATGTCGTCAGCCGAAGCGTCGGCATTGTTATTTAAATAGATAATGTGAGAAACGGTAGTGGCAATATCATCCAGATTAATGGTGTGACGATCCAGTTCCTTTTCCGTCATCGGTTTATTAAAACGCTTGTTGAAGCGGAAACGGCCAACTTTCTGAAGGTCGTAACGCTCTTCGCTAAAAATGGACTTGATGAATTCCTTGGCATTTTCTACCGTGGCTAGATCGCCATCGCGCAGTCGCTTGTGAATCTCAATAAAAGATTCGTCAGCGACTTTAGCATGATCCTTGGCTAGAGTGGCCTCAATGATAGGTCGGGCAAATTGATTGTCTTTGAATAAAGCTTGAATGTCGCTGTCGGTTTGCGCCCCAAGTACTCGTAGCAAGGAGGTAACCGGGAATTTTCGCTTGCGGTCAATGCGAACATACATGGCTCCGTCCGGATCACTTTCGATTTCGATCCAAGCACCGCGAGAAGGAATGACCTTGGCCCCGAAATAAATGCGCCCTTTGAGCTCTTCTGAAGTAAAAAATACCCCGAAGGATCGGGCTAATTGTGGAACAATGACACGCTCAATGCCGTTAATAATAAAGGTGCCATGATCTGTCATCATCGGGAAATCGGCCATGAAAATTTCCTGCTCTTTGGTGGTGCCGAGGACTTTGTTCTTTAATCGCACTTTTACCTTTAGAGGAGCTTCATAGGAGATGCGGTTTTCCTTGGCGTAAAATTCATTATTTTTAGGAGAGTCGATTTCAAAGCCGGTGAAATCCAGTTCGAATTTTTTTTCTGAATAGTCTTTAATCGAAGAAAATTCTTTAAAAATTTCGGAGAGACCGTGATCAAGCAACCATTTAAATGAAACAGTCTGGGCCTCAACCAGATTGGGCATTTCGGCGAAGGGGGTTTTAAAATTATTAAAATATTTTTTTTCTTTAAGCATTTGGCTTATTTGGGGAGCGGCGGCTTCGCCGCCGCTCCTGATATTAATAAATATTCGGGCTTAAATTTGATTTGAAAGCCCTCTCGTTTTCAGACACTTGATTTTAGATACAAGCGTAAACGAAACCCTCGCCCTCTCCATTTTTCGAGTGCGTTGGCTTAAACTAGAATTAAATTGTGGTTGAGTATCCCCCGTAACTCAATCGTAAAGTAGGTTATGATTATAGCCGTTTTGCTTGTTGGTGTCAAGCAATAAACCTTTATTTAAGCCATTCCATTGACTTTATGGATCAGATATGACATAATTATAAAAATTAGTTCTCAACAATCAAGGGCCTTAATTGGCTTAGAAAGAGGTGAGATGAATCGATTTAAAACGATTGACCAGATGTTCCATTGGTTACAGGATAACCACAAGCTCGTCTTGGTTTCAAAACCTCGACGACTTTCGCGGCTTCGTATTTTGCTTCACTCATTGGCCAGCCGGGATTTTAACCCAGCACATTGCTTATCGAGTTTCGCTCCTCATTCTATTTTCCATTCTGTGGTTTCTCACGGAATTGGAATAGTAGCGAGAGCCGAAGCAGAGTTTCTTCAACTTCTTCAGTTTGACAAGGCTGGGGAGTGGATCGCACTTGGGATTAAGAATCTATCTTACTTAAAACCGCTTCGTTGCGGGGACATTTATGAGTATGTGTTCGAGATCTCAAATGTCCGAAAGAGCCAGAAATTTTGGAAGATGGATTGCCAAGTCACTTGCCGGAGCATCGGTTCGGAACAACAAGTGATTGCAACATGGCACTGGATTCCTGCCTTGGTTAAGCACGAACTCCCCGAAGAACTTCTGGAGGAGTTGCAACCGAAGCATTACGGTTGGAACATTCTTCGGTCCTTTGTGATAGAGCCCGTAAAGTCCTTGATCATAATCGGTGCCGCGTTAGGCGCTGCTTTGATTATTTTCATGGGTCCGATGATGTGTCTAATCAATATTATTAGGCCAGGCACCTTTCCTGTAGATATAACCTATGCAGGTACTCCATAAGACCAACGCTGGTTATACTCACAAAACCAGCGTTTTTATTTAGCTCGCCATTTATCAATATTTTTGTGATGACCGGAAAGGAGAACTTTGGGAACGCTGTAAGTTTTTCTTTTGTATTTTAGAGAGGCCGGCCGCGTGTAGACGTCGCGGCCGGCAATTCGGGATTCTTCCAGAGATTGGAAGTTGCCGAGAACTCCTTTGACCTGACGGGAGATTGAATCGATCATAATCATAGCGGGGACTTCCCCACCGGTTAAAGTGTAGGGTCCGACTGAAACTTCTTCGGCTTTAAAAATCTTGCGCACGCGGGCATCAATGCCTTCATAACGACCGCAGATTAAAATAATGTCTGAATATTTTTTAGCCGCGATCTTAGCGTATTTAGTATTGAATTGTTTGCCGTGGGGAGAAAAGAAAATGACTTTGAACTTTTGACTTTTTATTTTTGATCGCGCCGCCTCCACAGCCGAAATCAGCGGCGGCGCTTGGAGAATCATTCCTGGCCCGCCACCGTATGGTTTATCATCAACTCGCAGGTAAGGTTTTTCTTTGCTTTTTTGAGCTTTGGTTGGCTTGACGTAATCCCGCGGATTATAAAATCTGAATTTAATCAGCTGGTTTTTCTGGGCGCGTTTCAGAATTGATTCGTTTAAGTAGGAATCGAAGATGTTTGGGAAGAGAGTAATTATATGAAACGTCATGAAGATAGCTTAAGCCAAAGTCAGCCAAAACAAAAGCCGCCCCGAATGGGGCGGCTTTTGTTTTAAATTTAGATCTTAAGATCTTCCATCACTTCATCAACGGTCTTTGAAGCGCTCTGCTCTTTCTTCATTCCTCCTTCCGGCTCTTCAATCTTGAGATTGACTCTGGCGTTGTTCTTCATCCCGACGACTCGGAGCAAAGTGCGGATGGCTTTGGCAGTATTGCCCTGTCGGCCAATGACCTTGCCCATGTCGGCAGGATCGACTGAAAGAGTCATCAGTACTCCCATTTCATCAACGGTTCGGTTGATCTTTACGGCATTCTGATTGTCTACTAAAGCTTTGATCACAAACTCTAGAAACTGTGTATCTTGTTCGTTCATATTGAATTTTAAATGTCTTTCGAAATTCGACCCGACAATGCGGATTTTACCCGACTGATGCCGGTATTATACAGGGATTAAGGACTTGGTATCAAGTGTCTGCCTTAGGCAGGGTCTTTAGTAGGAGGCGCTGGAGGAGCCTCGGCAGGAGCTGGTTCTGCGGCTGGAGCGGCTGCCGGTTCAGGTGTTGGTTCTGGAGCCGCCGTAGGTTTTTCAGGAGGTTGTGTTGCCTCTGCCGAAGTTTCAGTTGGAGCTTCTGCTGTAGTTGGCTCGGCGGCTGGAGCAGCTTCGATTGTCGGCTCTTCCTTCTTTTCTACTGTCTTCTTAGGTAAGACATTTATTTTTTTGCCCTCAATTACTTTTTCTGAAATTAAGAGATTGTGAACGGTATCGGTTGGTTTAGCTCCCTGACTCATCCAGTATTTCACTCTTTCAGCATTAATCTCTGTATTAGTTTTGCGGAAATCGTGTGAGCCAAGCACTTCAATGGCCCGGCCGCTTTTAGTACTGTTCTTTGAGTCAGTTAAAATTAGCCGAAAAGTCGGCTCATGGATTCGTCCGGTGCGCTGTAATCTGATTTTTAACATGTGCAATATGGTATCATCATCTTACAAAATGTCAAAGAAAAAGCCTAAAAATAAGAATGAAAATGAAAAAGTGCGACTTCAGGGAACAATCAGCATAAATTCCCGAGGAGTTGGTTACGTGGCTAATCCGGCTGATCCAAAAGCCGAAGATTTAGAAATTGAAAATGCCTTTTTAAACACTGCCTTAAACGGAGATTTAGTGGTGGCAGTTCCCCACCCCAAGAAGAAAGGTCGCCGACTTCAGGGAGAAGTGGTTGAAATTCTTCAACGAGCCAAGACTCAGTTTGTGGGCGTGCTGGAGGCCGTTGGTTCAAATTTTTTCTTGGTGCCAGACGATCGGAAAATGTATATCGATATTTTTATTTCAAAGGAAAGAGCCCTGAATGCTAAAGCGGGTGAAAAAGTGCTGACAGAAATAGTTTCGTGGAAGGATCGAAAGAAAAGTCCGGAGGGCAGAGTTTTGAAAGTGCTGGGACAAAAGGGAGATCATAACGTGGAAATGGAATCGATTGTTTTGGAGAAGGGTTTTGACACTACTTTTCCGGAATCGGCAATCCTTGAGGCTGAGCGGATTGAAAGAGAAGAGAAAGAAATCGCGGCGGCGGAGATCAGTAGCCGCCGCGATTTCCGATCGCCTCGCTCAGCGTCCGGCGAAGCGGGATCCATCTTCACCTGCACCATCGACCCAGTCGACGCCAAGGATTTTGACGATGCTCTCTCCTTCCAGAAATTGCCAAACGGCAACTACGAAGTCGGTGTCCATATTGCCGACGTCTCCTATTATGTCCGCCCGAATAGCGAGCTCGATAAAGAGGCCCGCAAGCGCGGCTTCTCCGTTTATTTAGTAGATCGAACTATTCCGATGCTCCCCCACGCTCTTTCAAACGACATCTGCAGCCTGAACCCACAGGAAGACAAATTAACTTTTTCAGCCGTTTTTGAAATAACCCCAAATGCCGAAGTAAAAAATCGCTGGTTCGGCAGAACGATTATTCATTCCGATAAAAGATTTGCTTACGAAGAAGCACAGGAAATCTTGAATAAAAAATCGGGAGAATACTTCAACGAGTTAAATACTTTGAACGAGCTTTCCAAGATATTCAGAAAGAAAAAAACTACGATGGGAGCCATCGACTTTGAAACCGATGAAGTGAAATTCAAGCTCGACGAACGAGGGAAGCCAATCGAGGTGGTAAAGAAGTCAAGACTTGACACCCATAAGCTAATTGAAGAGTTCATGCTTTTGGCCAACCGTGAAGTAGCTCACTTTATTTATCAATCGGCCAGAGAGAAATATCAAAATAAAGATATTTCCATTTATCGAATCCACGACGTACCCGATAAAGAAAAAATCGCCGAGCTCTCCATTTTCCTAAAGGCGCTCGGCTACGAATTGCCGATTCACGATAAAAAGATTTCCCCGAAGGATATTCAAGCTCTCCTCAATCAAGTGGAAGGAAAAGCCGAAGAATCGTTGATTAAAACGGCTACCATTCGCTCGATGGCTAAGGCAATTTACAGCACTAAAAATATTGGCCACTTCGGTCTGGCTTTTGACTACTACACCCACTTCACTTCCCCAATTCGCCGCTATCCCGATCTCTTGGTACATCGAATTCTCAACGACATTTTACACGGCAAGAAAATCAGCCCCGATCAGATGGCTTATTACTACAAGGTCTCCGAGGAATCTACTCGCCGCGAGATTGCAGCAGCCGATGCCGAGCGTTCCTCTATTAAATACAAACAGGTGGAATATATGAGCGAGCACGTTGGCGAGATCTACGACGGCATTATTTCCGGCGTCACTGACTGGGGTATCTATGTGGAAGAAGTCACCACTAAATCCGAAGGCATGGTCCGACTGCGTGACCTGACCGACGATTACTACATCTTTGATCAAAAAAATTACGCCATCGTCGGTGAGAAAACTAAGAAGAAATACACGTTAGGTGACAAGGTAAAAATCAAAGTAAAAGCCGCCGATCTAGAAAAGAAAACTTTGGATTACCAGTTTGTAAATTTCTAAACATTTCGTATATTGACTGGAAATAGTTTTGGTTTAATCTAAATTATAGTATAGGACTTTATATGAATAGCCAACCTTCTTTCGGGGCTATGCTTAAGGCAACCCGATTAGGATTTCATGAGTGTGAATTAATGCCGGGATTTCTGATGCGATTGTCAGTTAAATCCGTAGGAGATAAGATTCTCTATATAGAGACTTGCCCTTGGCAATTAATTCAAAAACTCCCTCGTTCAGCTCAACGCTCTAAACGACATATTATTTGCTGGTGGGAAGATAATCTTAAAAATCAGAAATTCCTTGTTGAATCTGCTTTAGAAACTCATGCTCCTCCGAATTCAAACTATGCTACTCTTCTAAATTCGGCTTACTTAGAGTCTGAGACAGAGTTGCCTGGATTAGAGAAAATGAAAAATAGAAGTAGTTAACACCCCCCAGGGTGTTTTTATTTCGCCACCGCTACCGCCTCCTCAAATTGAATAGAGAGTAGTTTTGAGAGACCGTCTCCGCCCATGGTGACTCCGTATATGATACCAGCGCGTGACATTGTTTCGCGATTGTGGGTGATGAGGATGAGTTGAGAATATTTAGAAAGATTTTCGATCATGTCGCCATATTTGCGGGAGTTGGCTTCATCAAGGGCAGCATCGGTTTCGTCGAGAATAATGAATGGCGGCGGATTGACTTGAGAGATGGCGAAGAGAAGAGCGATGGAAGTGAGGGCTCGTTCACCACCGGAGAGCATTACCAAACCTTTGATTTTCTTGTGAGGAAGAGAGACGGAGATGTCGATACCTTCAGGAGCTTCGGCTTCGTCGTCTTCAGGCGGCATGTCAGCTAGATCCATATCTTCGAGGTCTTCGTCGGTTGGGCGGCGGCGGGCGCGGACCTTCTCTCGGACCACCTCGAGGGAGGCGCGCCCGCCGTGTCCGAACATCAGGCCAAAGAATTTATTAAATTGCTCGTTGATTTTCCGTACGCCTTCTTTGAATTCAATATCCAAACGATTTTCCAAGTCAGCAATTAATTCTTTTAGTGAGGCTGCCGATTTATCCAAATCTTCCAATTCTCGTCCGAGAAAAGCATCGCGCTCTTCCGCTTCTTTGTACTCCTTCATAATATCTTCTCCCCCGCCGGCTCCGGCTTCTTCTAGGCGAATCTTAATCTTTTCAATATAGCGACGGCGCTCTAACTGGTCGTTTCGATTCTCCAGTTTCTCGGGTAAATTAAAATTCTGATAATTACTAGCTTCTTTTCCCAATAAGGCGCCGGCTTCGCCCAACTCTCTTTTAAAGTCAGCTTCTTCGAGATTTAGCCTTTCTTCAGTAGATTTCAGAGCATTCAAGGCGGCGTGAAGCTCTGTCTGGCGCGCCATAATCTGGAGCATTTTGCGTTCAGCTTCCATGCTGGAGTCTTTACCTTTTTCTACTTCCTCTTTTAATCTCAAGTATTCTTGATTCAGTTTATTTTCTTCAGCTGTTTGTTTCTGAAGTTTTTCCGTAATCTGAACTTTTTCCTTATTCAAACCGGAAAGTTCGGTCTCAAGATCGGCTACATTGGCTTCTTCGCGTTTAGTACGATTGCTTTCAACGAAACTGCTGAAAAGATTTCGGATTTTAGAGAGTAAACTTTTGATGGCTCCAACTTCTGATGATCCTTCCGCTTCTTTAATTAAGCTTTCTACTTGAGACTTTAAGCTTTCGACTTCTCTTAGGTAAACTGTTTTTTGCTCCGCCTGATTCTTGCTTTCCTTCTGTTTTTTAATAGTTCGTTCAAGATAAGCAATCTCTCCTTCAATTCGGCCGGCTTCGCGCGTTAAGACATCCTTCTCGGAGCGAGTGATTTTCAGCCTTCCCTCAACATTTATAATCTCCTGACCGCGCGAATCCTTTTCTTTGGTGCGCTCCAAAATGCCCTTAGCATTTTGGAGCTCTTTTTCCAGGGCCGCAAGCTCCGCTTGCGGCCCTCTCCTCTGCTCGCTCATAGCCGCCTTGGCGGCACTCAAATACATTTCTTCCCGCTTGAAATATTCTTTGTACAGTTCACCGAGTTCAACCTTCATCTCCCGCGCCTTCTCAAGTTTCTCCACCTGCTTTTTCAAAAATTTCAGATGCGGCGCGATTTCACGACGCAACGATTCCACTTGTTTAATATTCTCTTCAGTCTTTTCCAGTTTTCTTTCACTTTCTTCTTTTTTGTATTGATAGATTTTCAAGCCTAAAGCATCTTCAATCATGGCTCGGCGCTCGCGCAAATTGGCATTCAAAATTTTATCCGCCTCTCCTTGCGAGATAATGTGGTGTCCGGAAGCGCCGATATGCGCTCCGGCCAAAAGTTCAATAATGTCGCGCAGGCGCACTTCCGAGCCGTTAATCAGATATTGGTTGATACCGTCTCGATGTACCACGCGCTCAATACTAACTTCATCAAAATCCACATTTAAAGCGTGGTCCGTATTGTCAAAAATGACCTTAACACTCGCTCGATTGGCTCGAGGAGAGTCTTTACCGCCATTGAAGATGAGATCTTCCCCTTTCTTTCCTCGCATCGATTTAAATGACTGCTCGCCCAAGACAAATCGAAAAGACTCGGCCACGTTTGACTTGCCGGAGCCGTTGGGGCCAACAATGGCCGTAATAGGAGTGTTAAATTCCAGAGTGCTCTTTTTAGCGAATGATTTGAAGCCGGAAAGTTCCAGAGACTTAAGATACATGAGTATATTTTAGCAAATTACCAACCTTTTTTCTCCAGAGCTTTGCGGGCGGCTTCCTGTTCGGCTTCTTGTTTAGATTTGCCAGTGCCTTCTACTACCAGATCCTTGTCTAGAAAAACTCCGACTGTGAAGTGCTTGTCGTGATCGGGTCCTTCTTCTCGGACAGTTTTATATGCGGGTGTAATTCCAACCTTCTCTTGAGCTTTCTCTTGGAAAAGGCTTTTAGAGTCAATAAATGAGCCTTTTCGGACGATATCGTCGATGAGGTGGAAAAGGCCGCCCGCGATGAAAAGGCGGGCGGCCTCGTATCCCTGATCCAAATAAATGGCGCCAACTAAAGCCTCATAAGCATTGGCTAAAATAATAGTGCGAGCTCGTCCCGTGTCTTTAGCTTCTCCGCGAGAGAGAAGTAGGAAATCGTTCATTTTAAGCTCTTTAGCCACTTCGGAGAGAATATTGTAGTTAACTAGAGAAGAGCGATAGGAGGTTAATTCTCCTTCTGGCTTTTCCGAAAATTTCTTAAAGAGATAGTCGGTAACGACAAGTTCCAAGACGGCATCGCCTAAAAACTCCAATCGTTCATTGTGCTCGATCTTTAGATTTCGATTTTCGTTAAGATATGATCGATGAGTAAAGGCCTGCTTTAACAGAGCTTTATCTTTAAAAGCCAAGCCGGTATTTTTTTCAAATTGAGAGAAATCCATGATATTGGAATTTCTTTCGACATTTCACAATCTTTACGAAATGTCGAAAGAAATCTGATTAAATAATAATTTGTTTCTAAACTGTTTAAACCTTATCGTTTGCCGGAGGTTTTAATTTCACTTTTGGCTAAAAGCAAGTTAATGGCTTTAGTAATGATCGGCAGAATATCGTTGTAAAAGTTGAGATCCAGAATATCTTTCAATTTGAACCAGCGCGCATCATCCAATCCCCCGCTCTTCTTTAATTGAAGATCCTGATAACTTGATTCGGCCAAAAAATAAATAACTTGTTTGCGAATCTTGCCTTTCTCAGGATGAGTAGCAATGTATTCGTTCTTAGCCAATTCATCTTTAATCTCAATATCGAGACCAATCTCTTCCTTAATTTCTTTTTTCGTGCCCTCTTTAACATCCACGCCGGCTTCAAGCCCCCCCTTGGAAAGAGTCCAGTGACCAAAAACATCGTGCACTAAAGCTAAGTAAACTTCTCCTTTATCGTGAGCATAAACGACCGCTCCACCAAGAGTCTCAATTGGCATTTGTTCATACGGCACGTTTTTAAAGTTTCGATGCTTCTTGCTAGACTGCTCGTCTTTGCCTGGCTCACCCATTTCTTTGTAAACAGCTCCGAGTACTCCATTAACAAACTTACCGCTGGTTTCGCCTCCAAAAGTTTTGGCCAGCTCAATAGCTTCATTGATTGCCACTTTGGCCGGCACCTCTTTTCGGTCAGCAAAAAGCAACTCATAAAGACCAAGCCGCAGAATATTGCGGTCCACTATGCTGATCTTTTGAATTGGCCAGTCAGGAGCGGCCTTTTCTATGATGGTGTCTAAGTCGGGGCGCTTTTTTAAAATATTGGAAGTAAGAGCACGGACAAAAGTCATGTCTCCCATGCCTGCCGCAAATTCAGGAACAATGCGTTCAATAATCCCGTCAATTTCGGAATCGGTTCTATTAGCAAAATCCCACTCGAAGAGGGCCTGCAGAGCTATTGATCTGGAAAGGTGCCGGTTTGCCATTTAAGGAAGTTTCTAAAGTTCATGAAGGTTTTAAAGTTGAGAAACTTTAAGAACTTTATGAACTTTCAACTTTACGAACTATTTTACTGCTTCTCTTTCTTTTCGTCGCTTTTCTTTTCTTTCAGCGCGGGCTACCACGTCTACAACTACTCGCTTATTGTACTTGCCGCAGTTTGGGCAGGCCAAATGCTTCAGCTTTGGATGCCCGCATTCAGCACAAAGAACCGTGCCGGCGGCCTTCAAAGCGTGATGGGCTCGCCGATTGGCCGTATGAGCCCGAGTATGTCGCATTCTGATAACCATGGCCTAAATATAACAGAATTTCGTATTTTGGCAATTTTATTTGCCGATTTCCGTGCAGTGTCGGGGTTAAGGGCTGGCTGTGATTTTCTTCAGAAAGCTAAGACGATGGATTGGGGATGTACCAAATTGTTTGATTAAGGCTCGATGTTCTCGAGTACCATAACCCTTGTGCTTATGAAAATTGTATCTTGGATGTTTTTTGGAAATACGAGTCATGCGACGATCGCGGGTGACTTTGGCCACGATGGAGGCGAGGGAGATAATTTTTTGCTTGTCATCACCTTTAATAATGGTTTTTTGATTTAAATATTTTTTGGGAGCTTTTAATCCCCCGTCCAAAAGAACCAGGCATTCCTCGGGATTTAATTTAAATTTGCGCAAACAATTGTTGATGGCCGTGCGGGTCGATTTAGTTAGGCCGACTTTATCAATTCGTTGCGGGCTAATGAAAGAGACGGTGAAGCGCAATTCGGCCCCTGGGATTTGGCCGAATTGCGCTTTAATCAATTTAAAGCATTCTTCCCTTTTCTGGGCCGTCATCTTTTTGGAGTCGCGAGCCTCGGCAAAAACATTGAGATCAAAATCGGTCGGCGCCAAAAAGGCGCCGACCGCCAGCGGCCCGGCCAATGGCCCGCGACCAACCTCATCAATACCAACAATATATTTAATGCCCTCTTTCATTTATCAAAATTATAGTTACTATATTAATAGAGTCATGCAAAAAGCCAAATATTCTGCGGAAACCAAACCCGACGTTTCTCCTAAATTACCACCTTTGGATATTTTGCCACTGGAGGAATTCGCTGGAAAAAGTGATGCAATACCACCCGGTACTCCAGACCCTTGTGGGTGTTGGAATCCTATTCTTTGGGGCTAGCTTAGGCTAGCTTTTTATTTATTCGGCAATATTTAGCCGCACTCTTCAATATTTCCGATCGGACGGATTGCTATATACTATGAAGAACAAGGCTATGTCTTCTAAGTTCATCCACTTACATGCCCACTCTCACTACAGTCTGCTTCAGGCTCTGCCCAAAATTCCCGAACTCGTCTCCAAAGCTAAAGAGTACGGCATGCCGGCCCTAGCTTTAACCGACAGCGGTAATCTCTACGGTGCTATCGAATTTTATAAAGAATGCAAAGAACAGGGCGTTAAGCCCATTCTCGGCGTGGATTTTTATTTAGCCAATCGCACACGACACGATCGCGAAGCACGGATTGACAATAAACGTACCAGGCTGCTGCTACTGGCCAAAAACGAAAACGGTTATAAAAATCTGATTAAATTGGTCACCGCCTCTTTTCTGGAAGGTTTCTATTACAAGCCTCGGCTCGATAAGGAACTCTTAGAAAAGCACAAAGATGACTTACTGATGATTTCCCCATCATTCAGTGGAGACATTGCCGTTAACCTGCGAAATGAAAATGAAGAAGCGGCTTTGGAACTTCTGAAATTTTACAATAAACTTTTCGGCGACGACTTTTATATTGAAATCACACATCATCCGGAAATCGAGGGCCACGACAAGAACATGAAAAAGTTGGTGGAATTTGCCAAGAAAAATTCTGTGCCGATTGTAGCCGCCCACGATTCATATTATTTAGACCCAGCCGACCAGAAAGCTCGCAATACTTTAGTCTTTATTCAAAACGAGTTTAGCGAAAGAACGGTGGTAGAAGATGGTCGTGATTTTTCCTTCATCTCGCCAGAAACTGCTGAAAAATATTTCAAGGATCTGCCGGAAGCCCTAGAAAATTGCCAGGTTATCAGTAGTAAATGCAATCTGGAACTTCCTTTGGGTAAGTGGCTCTTCCCCGATTACAAAGTGGCTCCCGGCAAAACAGCCGATGACGAATTACGAGAATTAGTGGAGAATGGGGCCAAGAAACGCGACGTTGCTTACTCGGGTAAAGTGAAAGAACGAGCCGAATATGAACTTGAGATCATTAAGAATAAAGGTTATGCCCCCTACTTCCTGGTGGTGGCGGATCTAATCCGGTTCGCTCACGAAAACAAAATCCTGACTACTATTAGAGGTTCCGTCGCCGGCTCCATGGTCACTTACCTAGCTGGCATCACTAACGTTGATCCAATCGAATACAAACTGCCTTTTGAGCGTTTCCTTAATCCGGAAAGACCGTCGGCGCCCGATATCGATATGGATTTTGCCGACAATCGACGAGACGAAGTGATTGCTTACGCCCGCGGGAAATACGGCAAAGACAAGGTGGCCCAAATCGGAACGTTCGGAACGATGATGGCACGAGGAGCGGTTCGGGATGTGGCCAGAGCTTTGGGCTTCCCCTATGATGTTGGCGATAAAATTGCCAAGCTTATTCCACTTGGCGCGCAAGGATTTCCGATGACTATTGATCGAGCCATGGAAGAAGTGCCGGAGCTAACTAAATTGTACAAAACCGAAGAGAATGTTCGTACTATTATTGATATGGCCAAGAAGATTGAAGGCTTGGCGCGACATATTAGCGTCCATGCCGCCGGCGTGGTGATCTCCCCTATTCCTTTAACGGAAATTGTGCCACTTCAATATGACCCAAAAAGCACCGGCGAAAATGAGACCAGCAAGATCATTACTCAATATGACATGCACTCAGTGGACGAGAATAATGCCGGCCTTTTGAAGTTTGATTTTCTAGGGATTCGGAACTTGGCAATTCTCGCCGACGCCGTGAGACTGGTTAAAGCTATTGAAGGAATCGAAGTTGATATTGAAAACGTCACTCTGGACGATAAAAAAACTTTTGAACTTTTGGCTAAGGGAGAGACGGTTGGACTCTTTCAATTAAATGGAGCTGGCATGACTCGTTACTTAAAAGAGTTGAAACCTTCCACTATTCACGACATCAATGCCATGGTGGCTTTATATCGCCCTGGACCGATGGAAGTAATTCCCGAATATATTCGCCGCAAGAATAGTCCTCGCCTGATTTCCTATCCCGATCCACGCATGAAAAAATATCTGGAAGAATCTTATGGATTAATTGTTTATCAGGACGACCTTCTCTTTAGCGCCATCGAGCTCGCCGGCTACTCGTGGCTCGAGGCCGACAAATTTCGTAAAGCGGTAGGTAAAAAGATTCCGAAGGAAATGGCTGCCCAGAAAGAAAAGCTGATTGAAGGTATTATTAAGAATGGTCAGACAAAGGAATTCGCCGAGAAATTATGGAAGCTTTTTGAACCGTTTCAAGCTTATGGCTTTAACAAGGCTCATGCCGCAAGCTACGGCAAAGTGGCTTACCAGACTGCCTACATGAAGGCTAACTTCCCGTGTATTTATATGGCAGCGGTACTAACGGCTGAATCCGGCGACGTAGAGAAAATTGCGGAAATTATCAATGAATGCAAACGTATGGGCATTCCAGTGCTGCCGCCGGATATTAACGAAAGCTTTGAAGATTTCACGGTGGTTAAGAAAGGCACTGACGGGGCCGAGTGTGACAAAATTCGTTTCGGATTGACCTGTATTAAAAATTTTGGAGCCGGAATCGCTGCCACCATTATTAAAGAGAGAAAAGAAAACGGTAAGTTTAAATCATTGGAAGATTTTCTGAATCGAATCGTTGATCGCAATCTAAATAAGAAGTCGCTGGAAGCTTTGATCAAAGCCGGAGCGATGGATCAGTTTGGCGATCGCGGATGTTTGCTGGCAAACATTGAAGATATTTTAGAGTACAACAAAGAAAAGAATCGGGCACCGGCCGGCCAGGATTCCTTGTTCGGATCCTTTGCTGAAACGGTGGCTCTGCCGGCGCTTCGCTTGCGCGAAGCGCCTCCAGCCACGCCGGCCGAGAAGCTCCTCTGGGAAAAGGAGCTTCTCGGGCTATATGTAAGCGGGCATCCTTTAGACAAACATCGCGAGCGCTTGGAGAAGAAACAAACCAATATCACTAAGGTTAAGGCTGAACTAAAAGAAGGAATGCTGGCTGTCATTGAGGGAATCGTAGAAGAAGCTAAACAGATCCGCACTAAGAATGGTTCGCCAATGTATTTTTTGAAGATTGCGGATTATAGCGGCAACATGGAAGTGGTAGTCTTTCCAAAAGTAACTGAAAAATACAGCTCCATCATCGCTCCGGAAAAATGTTTAGCTGTTAAAGGGCGTCTCTCCGGCCGCAACGGTGAGACTAGTATGGTGGCAGAAGCAATTAAGGAAATTTAAATAAAAAGCCGTTTTAGCGGCTCATTCCAATTACATATATGGCATGTAAACGTGGCGACGAAAATTCTTTCGACGTCTTCCTTTATGACGAGGAAACGGAATTTTTAATAAAGCAACCTTCTTCTCCAGTCGTTCGGTGTCAAGATACTCAACCATTGGTTTAAGCACTTCTCCCGGATTTCGATACTTATCCCAAGAGAGCGTTCTGCTTTCGCTCACTCTTCTTGAAAAAGAGTACACCGTATTCCCGCGTAAATCGATAAGAACATATTTAGAGTGATGACTGCGTCGAAAAATATGGATATCTTGCAGAATCAGTAATTCTGGATTTCCACCTTGATCGAGGAAGAGGCAATCTTTTCCATCATGAAGTTTTTCAAGTATATCGTGACGTTTTACGGCGCCCGCAAAGACAGTAGTTTTCATCTAAATTGAAATTAGCACGGTCCTTTTGGGAAAGCAATTTTTAATAAAGTATGAACATGATAAGATTTGCGTATGGAAAATAATGAGCAATTGTCTAAAATCAGGCATTCACTAGCCCATCTTCTGGCGGCGGCGGTTTTAGAATTGCACCCTGACACCCTGAATACTATTGGACCGGCCATTGAGAATGGTTTCTATTATGATTTTGATTTTGTCTCCTCTATTTTGGAGGCGGATTTGAAAAAGATTGAGAAGAAGATGAGAGAAATTTTTCCGACTTGGAAAAATTTCTCTCACAAGGAAGTTGGCGCGGGCGAAGCCCGCGCTCTCTTTGCCGACAACCCCTACAAGTTGGAATTAATAGATGAGATCGAAAAGAAAGGCGAGAAAATCACTCTCTATACTTCCGGAAATTTCACTGATCTCTGTCGCGGCGGACACGTGGAAGATATACAAGATATTAATCCGAATGGATTCGAGCTTTCCCATTTGGCCGGCGCTTACTGGCGAGGTGATGAGAAAAACAAAATGCTGACGCGAATTTATGGTCTGGCTTTCAATAACAAAGACGAACTCGATAACTACAAAAAGCAACAGGAAGAAGCGGAAAAACGTGATCACCGAAAACTAGGCAAGGAATTAAAGATTTTCACTTTTGATGAAGATGTGGGTCCAGGTCTGCCCCTCTGGCTGCCGAACGGCGCCGTGATGATTGAAGAACTTGAGAAACTCGCTAAGGAGACTGAATTTCAGGAAGGCTACAGCCGAGTTCGCTCCCCTCACATTGCCAAAGAGTCAATCTATTTAAAGAGCGGTCATCTTCCCTATTACGAAGAAAGTATGTTCCCGCCAATGGAATATGAGGGCGGCAATTATTATTTGAAAGCTATGAATTGTCCGCATCATCACAAGATTTATGCCGCTCTTCGCCCCAGCTATCGTGATTTACCGCTTCGATTGGCTGAATATGGCACTTGCTATCGCCATGAAAAATCCGGCGAGCTTTTTGGTTTAATGCGGGTAAGGTCGCTCCAAATGAATGATGCTCACATTTATTGCACTAAAGAGCAATTCGCTGATGAGTTTCGTCGAGTTAATGATATTTATTTGAAATATTTTAAGATTTTTGGGGTGGATAAATACCAAATGCGATTATCTACTCACGATCCGGAAAAGTTGGGACAGAAATTTGTAGATGAACCGGAGCTCTGGGAAGAAACGGAAAAAATGGTGCGAGATGTTTTGGTGGAATCGAAGATTCCCTTTGTGGAAGTCCCGAACGAAGCAGCATTTTACGGACCCAAAATTGATGTGCAGGTTTGGAGCGCCATTGGCCGCGAGTTTACTTTGGCTACCAATCAGGTGGATTTTGCCCAGCCTCGACGGTTTGATCTAACTTACGTTAATAAGAACGGCAAGGAAGAAACTCCTCTCTGCATTCATCGAGCCCCTCTCGGCACGCACGAGAGATTCATCGGCTTTCTGATAGAACATTACGCCGGCGCCTTTCCACTTTGGCTTTCTCCAATCCAAGTGAAAATTCTACCTATTGGCGAGGATCATCTTGGTTACTCAAAAGAACTTTTTAAAGAATTGCATCAGGCTGGTATTCGAGCCCAAACGGATGAAAGTAATGAAAGTCTGGGCAAAAAGATTAGACAAACTAAAGTTGAGAAAGTTCCATACTTTTTAGTTATTGGTGATAAGGAAGTGGAATCGCAGACGGTGACTTTAGAAAGCCGCGACAATGGCAATCAGGGATCAGTATCGTTAGCCGATCTCCTGAAGAGATTAGAAGAAGAGATTAAGACAAGAAAATAGCCAAAAGAAAAAGGCTCGCAAAGCGAGCCTTTTTCTTTTTATCTTGTAATCGTTTTCTTAAGCTAGTAATTTTTCAATTTTCTCTGAGTTAAGAGTGGCGTAATTGCCATCATTTCGAGAAACTTTACTGATCAAGGTGTTAAGCATTGATTCAGCGGCGCTCTTATCAGTTCCGGTTCGAGCCATAATATTGGTCAAACCATCGCGAGAGATAAGGACATTGTTTTCTCGAGCCATGAAGGAAAGACTGTTTTCAAACTCTTCGGCGGTCACCTCTTCCTGAACTGGAGTATCAATTTCCGCCTCCGGAGTTTCCACTTCCGTATCAGAATCGAGACCCATTTCTGAAGTACTGATTCCGACGGCTGCTAAAGCTCCAACTTTTCGCTTCTGAATGATCATGTAGGCACCGAAGGCGCTCCACATGAAGAGTCCGAGGAAGAAGAGAGCCATCTTAAGATTCATGCTGATGCCGGTAGCTGGAATTTGACTAAGGAAGACACCGGCGCTAGGCGTACCAGTAATCGGCTGCTGATAGACCGTAGTGAAAGCTGCCTGATTACCGTTTGGCTGAACATTGACTGAACAATTGGCAGTCACCTGTCGGCCATCTGAAGTTACGGTTACGTTTGCATTTCGAGTACCAGTGTTGTAGTAGGTATTTGAAACGCTTGGGCCGCTGCCGTAGACATCTCCGCTCCAAGAATATGAGTAGTTGCCATTTCCACCTGAAGCAATCGCTTGCCAAGTTACCGTGTTTCCAACTAATGGGTTGGAAGGGTTAGCCGTACAATAAGCAGTTAAATTCTGGTTCTGATTATTGTTGCCCGCTGGAGTGTTAATAATAATAGTGTTCGTATTGTTGTTCACTGCAGTGGCAGTGGCACTTGAACTAGAGGTAGAATTTGAGTTGGAGAAATTATTATTAGCGTTTGTGTTTACGTTAGTAACCGGGGTGCTAGAAGGCGGATGATATGTCTGGGTTGGGGTGTAAGTTGGGTAAGAATAGTTTGGATATGAGTAACAGCTTCCACAGCCGTATGATCCATAACTGGAACCGCCGTAATTTCCATAACTACCACAGCTATAATCACATGGGTTGTAAACATCATAAGTATCATATCCACAGTTATAGCTACAGTCTTGATATACATCTAGAGTGTCGCATCCGCCGTAGGAACAAGGATCATATGCATCGACATAACCAGTGTTATCAGCAGAGCCCCAGCCGGAGTCTACCCATCCCATATCACCACTAAAATTGTCTCCACCGTCAAAAGCCCAGCCTGAGTCATTCCATTCTTGAGCCGAAACCTTATGAGCCATGCCTAAGAAACCGACCATAAAGAGTCCTCCGACAATAACCAAAATGGCCAAAATAGCCTTGGTTTTCTTGCTTAATTTAATTAATTTATTCATAATTTTTTATAACTAATTGTTAATAATTTCCATAAGTATACACCAAGCTGTACAATTTGTCAAGTCTGTTTTATTATAAAGAAGATAGCGGACAACCCAAGGGTTGTCCGCTATTAATTTTTCGACTTTCCCTACAATTGCTTGAAGTGAATGTCGTTGTCGGCCGCGTATTCTTCGACTTCCTCGGTAGGAATCAATTGATCCCTCTTTAAGAAAGGCAACCCGTAAAAGCGCCCGTCGGGACTTTGTTTGATTCGACCATGAGCCATCAGATCGAGAGTAATAGCGTCGGGGATCAGCTTGCCGTACTTGGCAATGTACCAATCCACCACCGCTTTTGTCTCCAGTTCTTTGGAGGTAACCCATTCATGATGGAGGGCCTTATTTTCTCTGGGCGGCTCCCCATCGTTACTGTAGGCCGGCGGTTTTCCCTTGCGGGAAAAGAGAGCCGACTTTGTCATCTTGATGGTATTCGTGGGCGAACTTGCGGGTGTCGGAGATATTTTCCCCTGAACGCCTGGTTTGTTCACTTCCGCCAGCTGCCGATTTTTTTCGGCTAACTGCCGATCCTTTTCGTCGAGCTCCTTTTGGAGCCTAGCCGTTTCTTTCTGACGGTCCGTGAGAGCGTCCTGCACCACTTGTTCCCCTTCGGGGTCTTCTTCCGAAGTAATCCCTTCTGGAGGTGGAGCGTTGTTGTCGATATCATTCGCCAACGCAGGATTCGATGAGTTTTCTCCGCTTGTCTGCGCCGGATTATTTGGAGTCACCGCCGCGACTGGGGTTGAAGCCACTTTAGGAGTTGGTGTTGCCTGAAGTAACTTTTGATCCTCGGCGTTAGGAACGCCCGCTATTTGGACAGAGGAGGAAGAGCGAAGTCGGGTGAAGCAAAATAGTATTGCCACCACGATTACCAGCCGGGTTACCCATCTGATCCATCGCGGACTTCCCTTCATCCTGAGAGCATCGAAGAATCGTTGAAACCGATTTTCTTTGATCGGTTGAGGGCCTTGCAAAATTGAATTCATAAAACTTTCCCCTTCTAGGTTTGGTGTTGTTGAGAGCTAACTGCGGTAAATATTAGCATAATTTATCTTAAAAGTCAAGGATAATAAAAATGACCTGTGTTTTAGCACAGGTCATGAATGAGCTAGTTTCGAGCCCCCAAAAAATCCTTTATTTTTCTGAGCCGATTTGGAGGTTGAGCTCTTTGAGAGCTGTCCCTTCTTTCCCCTTTTGATTCTTCGGGCTCTTCAGCAATTTCGATTTGATGTTCAGGTGGCTTGAGAGCCGGTGGATTAACCGTAGGTTTTTGGCGTTTTTTGCGCCTACCGTAGGTAATCGGTGGGCTTTCGACCGATTCTTCCTTGATATCGACCACAAAACCGTGGTGATTTTTTTCAACCACATAAGTCTTGGTGGTTGATAAAGGTGACGGCACTTCGGCAATTGGATCAAAGACTAGCTTGTTTCCAACAAAGATTCGCCCCACCTCATCCTCTCGAACTTTTGGAGGTTCGGGGCGATGCTGGACAAATTGGGCGTCCAAGATCTTGGTTGGGGAAATGTTCGGATAAAAGACCTCGACCAAGACTTCCGAAATGGTTAGTCGGTCAGGATATCTCTCCAGAACTTTTTTCGCCCCTTTTCGGAATGAATGTTTCAATTCTTCCCGAAGAGCTTGGCGCTCATCATAGGATAGAACTCTTTCCCTTCGGACAACTGTCTTCGCAAGTTCTTCTTCAACAATGTGGTCGAGGACTCGACCCACCAAGTTGCGAAATTCCGAAAAGGTCAGAGCGGCTGGAACGGTAGTTCTCAACCGAATTCCCCGTGTCTCAGTATTTACTAAAACCCAAGGACATCGCCCGAGGTTGATCTGCCGTTGCTTTAATTTTTCCTGCCATTCCGCTGACGGATTGGCCGGGGCGGCAAACAGACCGGAAACATCCACTTGGAATTTCCGAATCTCCGGTTTTAGCCGTTCAAGTGTCCTTTCCGCTTCGGCAAGGTGAGCTTGACCAGTAGCCTCGTCACCTGTTCGAAGCATTTCAATGCCCCGAATATAGGTTTCGATCATCGGCTTCGTCAGTTCCTCAATTTCAGGTATACACCCGAGGGAGCTGGTATCAATGCCATTCCCATCGGCATCGGCCGCTAACCCCGCGGTCGAGCCGGTAATGCCTGTAACAGTGGATCCCCTGCGGATGCCGTCGGTTGGACCCGTGAAGTAAACCTGCCCGTGCAATACCAGATGACCGGAAGTGGCTGTAATGTTGAGAAGAAGATCTGAAGGGATCCGGCCCGTATTAGTAGCCGTATCGCCCTCAACCATGGGATTAACAAACGAAACTTGACGAAGGCCATAGCCGGTCAATTTTGTATGCGCTCCTGTTTGAGGGTTTGCTTCCTCAAAGGCACGCTTTGCCGTATCCCTGATTCGATCAACACTGTGGCGGTTGCTGTAGTACTGACTGTGAGTGTCGACCTCAATTACTGGAGTTGGGGCTTGATCCTTCGGTGCCTCAAGCGGCGGAGCGGCAATGTTTGGGGCATGACCGTTTCCCTGATCGCTGGAAGCGGTGTAAGAAGCCCATTCAATTGCAGTTTTGGTGATGAATGGATGACTTAATGCCATTTGAAGTGGCATCTCGTTCGCCTCCGACCATTTCACCATTACAGAACGGAATGTCTGCCGAAGCATGGTGCCTTTTCCGTTAACTGGCATTGGCACTGCTTTGCCATTCCAGGTTGCGGTCTTTAATTCGGTGTAGGTAAGATTGGCTAAAGTAGTTATTTTGTCTATGTTCATTCGATTCCTTTTCTAATCGCTTTTTATCACTTTTTATTAAAATGTCAATCAAAATAAAAAGATTCTCGTTTTAAAACGAGAATCTTGAAATTGGGAGCTAGGGAGTTGCCGCGGAGGCTGGGGCACTCGAAGACTGAGCAGTACTGGCCCCAGGTTTTGGTCCCTCTGGCTTTTGACTCGCCTGGATAAGCTTGCCAGTAAGTTGAGCCGTGGGAGACGTCGCGATGATTCTTTCGTAATTAACGTCTCCAGTAACCCTGGCATTTGGACCGAAGCCGACTGTCTTGGCGGTGACGACGGCATTAACTTCACCGTCAATCTGAACGTCCGGGGCGATAATTTCGCCTTTGACGTGGGCATCTTTGGTAATCTCGAGCTGACAGCCGTTTTTACTTATGAGCTGGCCTTCCAAGATGCCTGCGAAGATCAATTTTTTAGAAAAGGTGATGATTCCTTTGATTTCCGTGCCTTTTTGGATGACATTGTCACCATTCGTATTTCCATTCATATGTTTCCTTTGGTTTGATTTTGATTGGAAAGCCTGTATAGAACTTCCAAGTCCTTATTATCACAAGATTTAGAAAAGTCAAATATATAATCCCGTCTAAAATAAAAATGGCCAATTAGCTAGAGCTAATTGGCCAGTGAGATCAACGCTTTTCGACTATGGAGTCGGCGTTGTTAGATTTCTCTGGTATTCATCCACCTTCGCTTTCAAGCCTTCGGCGTACTTCCTCCAGCCGGTGGTATTGGCATTGGCTTGTTTAGCTTTGTTCTCCCAGAAAGCCGATTGTTCCGCCCAATATTTTGCTCGGTTTTCGGCATCGGAAGCGTTTGAGGCTTTCCCTCTCAAACGCAATATTTCCCGATCTTTGGCGGCAGAATCTTTTTTTTCTTGCGCCAGATCACCTTCCGCTTTGTCTCTGTCGCTTTCAGCCTGAGCTTTATCGCGTTCCGCCCGCTCTTTTTGATCCTTCCAGTCTTGCATCACTCTTTGGAAGGCGGCGTCAACTTGACCCTTTGGAGTCTCGGCGATATTGTTGGTTTTTTCCGAGTCTTCCGGCGGCGGAGTATTTGTTCCAATCTCCTGAACCAATTTCTGTTTTTCGGTAGGTAAAGCCTTCTCAATGTCTTTATCCTTTTTTACAAGATCCGGGTCCAATTGCTGAACGACCGGAGGTGTCTTTGAACCGGTGGGAGTGGCGGGTGGACTTGTGGCTGAAGCATCGGCTGTCGCCGTTCGAGACGAAGTGGCGGATTTGTGACTCGGTTTCTGATCTGCCACCGCCACAAGTGGAAGAGCACAGATGATGAGAAAAAGTAAATTGCTAAAGAACTTGCGTTTCATTAATACCTCCTGATTTCAATTTTGGGTGTTCCGGAACTTCCGAAACTAGTTATCCCATTTCGGTAACTATCACAACTTATTTAAAAAGTCAAGTCTCTGGAGGGATCAGCTCTTCCCGATCGGGGCGGTGCCGGCGTAGGTGGCGACGACGACGTAGCGATCTTCCTTAGCGCCGAAACTGTTACAGGTTGAGAGAGTCAAAATGTTTTGTTTGGTTGAGAAGCTGACGTAAGCGTTAGTATCTTTTTCCAATTTCACTGAGGCGACGGTGTAAAAATAAACTCTGTCTTTAGTAAGAACTTTAATCTGATCTCCTTCTTTTAAATTGTGAATGTTGTTGAAAACTTGATAAGCCTTGTTGTTCACCACTTTGAAACCGGTGGAGTGGCCGAAGATGAACATGTTGCCATAGCCTGGCAATCCTGATCCGGGATAATGCACCGCTCCTTCCGTGAGTGCGTTATCAAGCGTGGTATTACCAGTGCTCGAGGGATTAATAACTTGATAATTTAGACCGATGACGTCAGATTGAATGCGAAGCGGCACTTGATCAGTGGGCGGCAAGGGATTTGGATTCTGAGGATTATTTTCACCGGTGATGCTTTCAATGGAATTCTCGGAAAGCTGGTTTAAGATATTGGGTGTACCTGTTTGTTCTTTTAATTCGGTTGGAATTAGACCAAAAGCATAGAGAACGACAAAAGTAACCAAAAAAATTCCCAAAAATAAAAAAGAGAAGGTGGCTTCCGGACGTTTATACCATTTCATAAGAGTATTATAAGGGTATTTGACAAAAAATCAAATATGGAGTATAATTCGGCATTATGGAAAAAGATAAAAACCCTGATAATAAAAGCCCTCGGCAAATTAAGGAAAGTGCCCCTATCAATCTCCCAATCGAGGAGGAGAATAAAAACCCTGCCCGAATCGTCTGGCGAGTTTTGATTTTGGGGGTTGTTTTAGTCGTTTTAATTATTCTAAGTATTGGCATTATCAAATTGGTGCCGCGAGCCCTTTCTTCTTTGGCTTCGGTAAACGTCTCTATCTCTTCCCTCTTTACTCCTAGCAAAAACGCTTCAAGCACTAATCAAAATCGACCGGTTGTTACTCCTGCTTCTACTTCAAGCAATCAGAGCGCCACTACTTCCGCTCCATACCCAGTCAATAATGGAGATACCGGTGGCAATTCTAATTCCGGAAATAATGGTGGAGCCTCATTTAATCAAAATGGTAATCCCGACCTTCAATTGACTATCAGCTCAATCGGAGTACTCGATCGCAACAGTGGAGCTTTTGTTCCAACCACTAACGTAAACACCAATGATCGAGTGGCTGTTAAGTTTCAGGTAGAAAATGTCGGAGAAGGTCCATCAGGAGCTTGGAATCTTTCAGCTGCCCTACCGGCAGTTAATCCCGCAGATCAGACTAAAAATCTTTCCAACCAGATTTCTATTCCGGCTGGCATGGCTGTCAGCGGAGAACTTTACTTTGATTATGTTCAGACCGGTCAGAATCGGGTAGTTCAAATTTCCATCAGCGACAGTCGTTCTGAACTTCGCACCAATAACAACAGCGCCCAAGTGACTATTAATTCTACGGGAAATAATGGTGAATATTATGGCGGGGGCGTAGTTACTAATGGCCTAGATTTGGCAGTTCAGATTATGGATACTGGCACAGTTGATCGCTACAGCGGTCAGTACAATCCTTCTTCTTACATTAATGCTTCTAATCGAGCAGCTGTTCGATTTCGAGTAACTAATCAGGGATCGATTGCAAGCGGTAACTGGACTTTCAGCGCCACTCTGCCGAATAGTTATAACAACAATAACAACTGCTATTACAATTACGGCGTCTATCAGTGCAACAACAATAATTACAATAACGGCAATAATAACCTGACTCAAAATGAAGGTTCATTGGCTCCCGGCCAAAGCGTGATCCTAATTGTCGGCTTTGACGGAGTGCAGTACGGCACAAACAATACTGTTAATATCAATGTTGACCCGTATAATCAGCTGCCGGATGTGAATCGAGGAAATAATTATGCTAGCGCGAATTTGTACGTAAATTCGTATTAATCTTTAATTAATCATTTCAAGAAAAAAGGCCGGCCGCTTCGCGGCCGGCCTTTTTTCTTGACCCCTAAGCGAAAACCAAATCTAGTGAAGCGACTATATATCAATATTAGCCAACTTGGCGTTTGATTGTATAAACGACTTGCGGCTTGGTACATCCGTACCCATTAAAATCTCAATTACTTTATCGGCCGCTTCCGCATCTTCGATATTTACCTGCTTCAAAACTCGATTGTTTGGATCCATGGTAGTCTCGCCGAGCTCTTCTGCATTCATCTCTCCAAGACCTTTGTAGCGCTGAATGGCGATCTTTTTCTTCTTCTCTGCGCCTTTTTCTTTCTTATTTTTTGTTCCTTCCTCTTCTGGCTGCTCGCTTTCAGCTTCCTCTTCCCCTTCTTCACTGGCTCCTTCCACTGGTTCGGCCACTTCCACTTTCTCCCGAGTCAAGAACTTATCTTTTTCTTCTTCGGTATAAAAATAAAGTAATTCTTTTCCATATTTCACTTTATAAAGTGGCGGCTGGGCAATGTAAACAAATCCATTTTCAATCAATGGCCGGAAGTAACGATAGAAAAGAGTCAAAATAAGAGTCCGGATGTGGGCTCCGTCAACGTCGGCATCAGTGGCAATAATAATTTTGTGATAGCGCAGCTTGGAAATATCGAAGGTGTCCCCGATGGCAGTGCCGATGGCAATCACCAGATTTTTAATTTGTTCTGAAGCCAGCATCTTATCGAGGCGAGCGCGTTCAATATTTAGGATCTTGCCGCGAAGCGGCAAGATGGCCTGCGTTCGGCGATCGCGTCCCATCTTGGCCGTGCCACCGGCCGAATCTCCTTCCACGATAAAGAGTTCTGACTCGCTGGCTTCTTTGGACTGACAGTCGGCTAGCTTTCCCGGCAAAGTCATACCCTCAAGGGCACCTTTGCGTAGAATTGAATCTTTGGCGGCTTTGGCGGCTTTGCGAGCCTTTAAAGCCAATAAAGACTTGTTAACAATAGATCTGGCATCATCGGGATTCTCTTCCAAGAAGGCGGAAAAAGCCTCCCCGAAAACCGTAGTGACAGCCGATTGAGCTTCCACACTTCCGAGTTTGGCCTTAGTCTGACCTTCGAATTGAATCTCCCGCAATTTTACAGAGACGACAGCCGTTAATCCCTCCAAAACATCATCACCGGTAAAATTGTCCTCTGATTCCTTAATGATATTAGCTTTGCGCCCGTAAGTGTTTATAGTTCGAGTCAGAGCGGTTTTAAATCCAGTTAGGTGCGTTCCTCCTTCGGGAGTACTGATGTTGTTGGCAAAACTTACTACTCGTGAAGATATGTCATCAACATACTGGAGAGCCACCTCCACCGATTCCACTCCTTCAGCTTTTTTCTCCACATAAAAAATGTTCTTGTGAATTGGCTTTTGGAGCTGATTGTAGAATTTAATGAGAGAGAGTAATCCTCCTTCAAAGTAAAAAGTTTGTGATGGAGCCTCGATCTCCAGTTCTCTGAAATAAAAGACTTTATCGGTGTCTATCTTCTCTTTAACCTCTCTAGCATCAATCATGGAAATGCGCAGACCTTTTACCAAATAGGCTTGTTGCCGCATATGAGAAACGACACGGGAGAAATCAAAATTGATTTCCTTGAAGATTTCCGGATCGGGTTCAAAAGTTACAATAGTTCCCGATTGTTTAGTGCTGCCAATTTTTTTGACGGCCGCCTTTCGTTTGCCTTTGGAATATTGCTGAACGTAAATTCCCCCCTCTTTGTGAACAATTACCTCGGTGAAGACTGAAAGAGCGTTTACTACTGAAGCGCCGACTCCGTGTAAACCACCTGAAACTTTGTAGCTACTATTTTCACCACCAAATTTTCCGCCGGCGTGCAAAGTGGTCATGATGGTCTCCAGTGCCGAAACTTTAGTTTGTTTGTGCATGTCCACCGGAATACCTCGGCCATTGTCCGCCACTCTCACTCGATTTCCTGGGAGCAGAGCCACTTCAATGTCATTGGCAAAACCACCCATAGCTTCGTCTCGAGCATTGTCAAAGATTTCCGTAATTAGATGGTGGAGGCCGTCAGGACCGGTAGTACCAATGTACATTCCCGGACGCTTTCGAACAGGCTCAAGGCCTTCTAGGACAGTAATGTCGGCGGCTCCGTAGGAGCCGCCTTTTTTCTCTTCTTTTTCAGCTGATTTTTTGGCCATTTATAGCCATATTTTAGCATTTTTAGCCTCTTCTGCCAAGCTCAAATCGGCCATAATTAGCCTTAATTTGAGCCATTATTTGGTAATTTTTTGAGGTCTAATTCCATTACGCCATCAAGTCGGTTAATTTCCCCCACTTTTTCTTTTCCGAGCATTAAAATTCCGCCCGTATCGTCAAGGGTGCAGACAGTTAAAATCTTAGTTTCGAGATTTTCGAGAAGCTTTTCGCGAGTTTGACGAATTTCTTCATTAACAGAACCGGCTGAATTTGGTTTGAAAATAGAAACAGTCAAAATCCCATCCTTAATGTGAAAAATCTTATCTCCACTTTCAGATTCGACGAAACCAAAATCTGAAAGGATTACCCGAATTTTATTCTCCATTGTTTAATTATTGTCTTCTAATTTCTCCTCCAAATTCTTCTTCCGTCATCTCCTCAACACGAACATGAAGAGCGTTCACCTCTTCGTTAGTTAAAGTGCGATTGAGATCACGATAAGTTAAGCGCCAAGTGTAGCTCTGGCGATCGGTTCCGAACTTATTGTCGTTTTCATATTTATCGGTCAGCTTCATCTCCTCAATTTGATCTCCCACAATGTCGCGAATGCGGTCAAAGTAAGTATTTAAAACCAAATTTTTTGAAGCGACGAAAGAGATGTCACGGAGTACCGGCGGAAACTTGCTGACCTCCTTGAATTTAGTACCGAGTTTAAGTTGCTTTCTGACTCTCTCATCTTCTGACCACAGCAATCTAATATCCGGCAATTCCATGGAGACAATGGCCAAGCGCTCCAGACCGAAGCCAAAAGCCCAACCATTCCATTTAGTTGAATCAACTCCGAGCTTATCTAAGACGCTTCCTTTAACCACACCACTTCCAAGCACTTCTATCCATTTGTCGGCCGGTTTGATTTCCATTTCAATTGATGGATCAGTGTAAGGAAAATCATCCGGATTAAATCTTCGCTCCATCTGCGTTCCAAAAATGGCGTCGGCAATGGCATTTAAAACTTTTTTTAATTCTTCCACCCCGATATTCTCTTTTGCTTTTGGAGCCAAGTACCAACCGTCAAGCTGATGAAAAACATTCATGTGGTTACGATCAATTTCATCCTTGCGGTAAACCTTGCCGAAGGAAAAACAACCGACTGCTTCACCCTTGCTCATCCTTTCCTTCACATCTTTCTCGTTCAAATAGTAATACCACATCACTGTAGTGTGAGTTCTCAAAATATTTTCTTCGTTCAAGTAATATGTGTCGGATTTGCTACGGGCCGGATGATCTTTGGGAAAATCAAAAAGGTCAAAGCTGATGCTCTGCGGTACCACTTCAGGCGTTTCAATAACATCAAAATCCTTGAACTCCGGCCGAGCCAAAATCCTCTCTACCATTTCGGCGATCGGGCTTCCGATCTTTCGGGAAAGATCGGGCATATTTAAATAGCGTTTTATTCTTTGGCTTTCAGGATCATTTCGTCCATCGAGAGATGCGATGATTTTGTCCTGTTCTTTTTTAGATACTTGGAAAGTGTTCTTCATGTTGGGGGGGGTTTTTGACTTTCGGCGACGTTGATTATATCATGAAATAACTATGCATTTGGCCGTTTTTTCCGAAACTATTACTTATATCCTCCTTTTTCTCACCCTTTATTGGGAAGTCTTTTTATTGATGACTTTTTTAGAAAAGAAGGGACAAATTCAAAAAGAGGAGTCTATGATATTAAGTGATTTTCCGGCTGTGACAGTGTTGGTTCCGTGTTTCAACGAAGAGAGTACGATATCCAGCACGATAGAGTCGCTTCTATCCCTAAATTATCCAAAAGATAAATTGGAGATTTTAATTATAGATGATGGCAGTACTGATCAGACATTGTCAGTGGCAAAAAAATTTGAGATTGAATCTAATGTTCGCGTTTACCACAAAGAAAATGGCGGTAAGTTCACTGCCCTCAATTTTGGTTTGGATCTGACCAGAACAGAATTTGTCGGTTGCCTCGACGCCGATTCTTTTGTTCATCCGGATGCCCTGAAAAATCTAATGCCTTATTTTACGGACCCGAAGACTATGGCTGTCACTCCTTCTCTAAAAATTTACAATCCGAATAGCAGCGTTATCCGGATGATACAGAACGTGGAATACAATCTTGGAATTTTTGTCCGAAAGATTTCCAGTCTTTTAAATGCTATTTACGTTACTCCCGGCCCGTTTTCTATTTTCCGCATGCAGGTTTATCGGGACCTTGGAAGGTATCACCATGCTCACAATACCGAGGATATGGAGATGGCTTTGCGCATGCAAAGCCATCATTATCGGATTGTAAACGCCCATAAAGCGGTGGTTTACACTGTGGGCCCAAAGACCCTGCCAAAGCTTTATAAACAGCGCGTTCGTTGGACCCACGGCTTCCTAGAAAACATTAAGGATTACCGTCATTTAATTCTCAATCCAAAATACGGCAATCTCGGTCTTTTAATTCTGCCTCTAGCTTTTGTCTCTTTCTTTGCTACTCTGTATCTAGTCTTAGTTTCTTATTACGGCTTGGTGCGGATTATTATCAAAGATGTCATCCAGATTCAGACGGTCGGCTTTCATCCAGCCTGGCAGAGCCTTCATTTCAGTTGGTTTTTTGTTAACACAGCTACTCTCTCAATTATTAATGTCCTGATCGCTTTTTTAACTTTGATAATTATTTTCGCCGGCAAGCGACTAGCCGGAGTGAAGGACCGACGAGTGATGGATCTGGTTTATTCTTTCTTTTTATATTCGTTTATCGCGCCGCTATGGCTCACTAAAGCTTTTTATAACAGTCTTTTCTCAAGGAGAACTCCGTGGAGATAGTTTCGCTCTAAGTTAGCAAAATCGCAACGATTTTGCTATCCTGATTGATTATGGCTGACTGGAAAAAGTATTTAATTACACTGGGAATTACCGCTGTCATCTTTCTAACGGCAATTTATCTAAATAATTATTTCAATAACAAACGACTGGAGAATATTCAGGCTATTCAAAATTCCATTGCCACCGACATCGCTTCTTCGGAGGTTCAGTATACCCTTCTCGGAGATCTTTCCTGCAAAAGCGTGAATGACTCCATTCTCTCTCCGGAGTTAAATAATCTGGCTTCTCGCATTCAGTATGGCGAGCAAAATATCGGTAATACTGACAGCAATATCATCCAGTTAAAAAGGGATTATTCGCTTCTAGAAATTAAGGATTACCTCCTAATGAAGCAGATTGATCAACGTTGCAAAATTCCAAGCGCTTTCATCCTTTATTTCTATTCCAACAATCAGTGCGATGACTGTACCCGTCAGGGATATGTTTTAGATACGTTGAAACAGCAGTATCCAGCCTTGCGTATTTATTCTTTTGATTACAATTTAGATCTATCTGCTATAAAAACCCTCATTACTATTAATAAACTAAGTGGTACTCTGCCGGCTTTAGTCATTGACGATAAGGTTTATTATGGTTTTAACAGTATTGAAGATATACAAAGATACATGCCGATTCTCAAGACTCTAAGTTCCTCTTCAACTAGCGCCACTTCTACCGCCACTAGCTCAAAGAAAAAATAATGGATAGTTTTTGGGGAAAGTTGAAAGAAAAACGGTTGATGGCTATTTATCTAGTATTATTCTTTTCTTTCTTTCTGCGATTTCTGCTAATTTTGAAATCAAATCACCTCTGGTGGGATCAAGCCATTTATATTGGCATGGGAAAATATTTATTCTCCGGCGGCCGGATCGGCTACTGGGAAAATTTTCGTGGACCTCTTTGGCCAATTCTTCAAGGAATAATTTGGAAGGCGGGTTTGGATAATATTTTCTGGGGAAAGTTTCTGGAAGTGATCTTTAGCAGTGCTTCGGTCTGGCTCGTTTATCTAATTGGAGAGAAAATCAAGAAAAATGTCGGCTTAATTGCGGCCATCTTATTTGGTTTTACACCTTTTTATTTTTATCTATCGGCAGTGGGCTTAACAGATATTCCGTCCCTTTTTCTGGCTTTGCTAGCCGTTTATTTAGTAGCGGCCGAAAGACCATATTTAGCCGGTCTTTCGGCCGCCCTAGCCTTCCTGACTCGTTTTCCGGAAGGCTTAATTGTGGTGCCGCTCGGCTTGGCATATTTCCTCGAAATTTATCGAGGAAATATGCCAAGCCGAGCACCCGTCTTTCACAAGTTTCTTTACTTCCTCAACGGCTTCCTCCTTTTAGTCATTCCCTACTTTCTATTAAATTACCTTCTCTATAAGGAAGCTTTTCTGCCTCTCTTACGAGCCAACGCCGCCTTCCATGAATATCTCTTTATTTATCCTCTTAATCCACTCTTTTACTTACTAAAAATCCCGCTTGAAAATCCGCTTTTGCTTTTTGCCCTTGTCACTCTCTTTTTGGTATTTTCGAAGCGTCGAGAAATCTCGGATAATCGTATCTTTCTTTTAAATATACTAATTCTAGTGATCATTGGCGGATACTACTTTTTCATTGCTCCGATAAAAGATCTCCGTTATGCGATAGCTTTTCTACCCTATCTCGCTATTTTTGCCGCCTATAGTATTGAATGGATTTTTGAGAAGCTTCAATCGGCAAAACCAATAATGATCATTATAGGTTTGATTTTAATTATGTTCATCTTGCGTCTAGACATTTCAACTTCGCCGTATATGAAATCCGGTTTAGCCAAAGATTCAGCAACCTATAATCTGTACGATCATTTTAAAGACCGCAAAACAATCAACTCTTCCTCTCCCTTCCCTTTAGCCTATTCCGATATAAAAATAAATAAGATTTTTGAAACCTGGCCTCAAGCGGCGAAAGTTTACCTCAACCAAAAAGGCACCGGAAATTACCTGCTGATTAACAGTTGCGATTTAATTTGTCGACCGGAAGATCGGGTTTGCCAAGATGAAGAAAAAGAATTTCTGACTGAAGTAGATCGAAGCTCATTGAAACTTTACGATGCTACCGAGAATTCCTGCCATCTCTTAATCTATCAAATGAATCAATAAAATTACCTGCGGTTTACTTTGAGCCGCAGGCCAGGATCGAAAAACACTTCACATTGTCCGAACGTTCGAGTTTCGAGGCTTCTTACCATAGAATTACTGGCGACTTTATTGATCGCAAAACTCGCTGAGACATTACCCGCTGTTTACTTTGAGCCGGAGGCCAGGATCGAACTGGCGACCTATAGTTTACAAAACTATTGCTCTACCAACTGAGCTACTCCGGCAAATTGATATCCTCTGGACGGTTATTTTCCTTGTGTTCCTGAATATTCTTAAGATAAAACGAGGTTGATGATTTATCTTCCGGCAAACTGCCTTCTCCTTTTACCATCTTCACCGGTTTGGTCAACTTACCGCGAAGACGACGATAAAGCCCCAGAAAAAATTCCTCGAGCTTTTCCAAGACGAAATGATAAATCATCCTAAGGGCTCGAAGATTCCAGTAACGAAAAAAATTACGTAGGCTATGATGCCCCTCCCTAACCAATTGATCGCCTCTTTGACTAAAGAAAAGATATTTCTTGCCGGTCTGAATCTCTACTACTTTAAAGCCAATCATGGCCACCAACACTAAAAAGGACAATGAGAAGATAGAGATTAAAAATATCATGAATTATTTGTCCAAGACAGAAAAACGAGCGAAGCGAGCCACTTCGATTTTCTCCCCGAATTTTTGAATACCGGCTTCAATTAGCTCTCCGATAGTTTTCTCTCCGTCTTTAATGAAGGCTTGTTCAAGTAAAATGCGGTCGGCGAAATAAGAATTGAGTTTGCCTTCCATAATTTTCTGGTGCATTTCTTTTGGTTTGCCTTCTAATTCTTTCTGGAAAACTTCGGCTGCTTTGTCTCGGCTATCTTGAGTAATTTCATCCTTATGAATAAATTCCGGATTTAGGGCCGCAATATGCATGGCAATATCATAGGCCAGGGCTTTAAACTCCTCGTTCTTGGAGACGAAATCCGTTTCCGAAGAGAGTTCCACCATGGCTCCCACGTTGCCGTTGGAATGAATATAGGCGGCCACTGTACCTGCGCCGAGATTTCGGCTGGCTTTCTTGGCCGAAATCTCGGCGCCCTTTTTTCGAAGGATGATTAGAGCTTTTTCCATATCGCCATCTGCCTCTTCCAAGGCCTTGCGACACTGCATCACCGAAATACCGGTTTTCTCTCGTAATTCTTTTACTTGATCAGTTGAAATGGTCATAATAATTTTAAAAGTTTATAAAGTTTAAGCGTTTGCCTTACAAACTTTACAACTTGTACCTTTATGAACTCTTAATCTGTTTCCCTTGCTTGTAGGCTTCCACTACCTTCTCAACAAAAAATTTAATGCTGGTGATGGAAGAGTCATTAGCCACAATCGGATAATCCACCTCCTTCAAATTACAATCAGAGCCGCAAAGAGCAATTACTGGAATATTTAATTTCTTGGCTTCCTCGACGGCAATTTTCTCCCGTCGGGAATCAACTACAAAGAGAGCGGTCGGTAACTGTTTTAAAAGAACTAAGCCGGAAAAAAGTTCTTGAAGATTATCAATCTGGCGATCAATCAATAAACGTTCCTTTTTAGTGTATTTCCCCAACTCTCCCTTTTCTCGCTGACTGATAAGGTCCTGCATTTTCTCTACCCGCTTCTTAATATTGTCAAAATTGGTAAAGGTTCCACCTACCCAGCGGCCGGCCACATAAGGCATTTCAATGGAGTTAGCTCCTTTTTCAACTGCTTCCTTGGCCTCATTTTTACCCGAAACAAATAAAATGACTTTTCCTTCGGAGGCCAGTTTCTTCACAAATTCCAAGGCGCTATTTAAGAGTTCTTCGGTTTTTTCCAGATTGATTATTTCCACCTTATTTTTAGCCCCAAAAATATAAGAGCTGGTCGTCGGGTGGCGACGAGAACGAGAATAGCCGAAATGCGCTCCAACGGAGAACATTTTCTCAATTAACTGGCTATTTTGTTCGGTTTTTTCTGCCATAGGTTCATTAGTGTAGCAGATAAGCCCTATTGGTGCAAGATGGCTTATTTAAAGGGTTTTTGGACTTTCCTCAAGGACTAACCTTTAAGTGTTACAATTAAAAAATGAAAACTTCTCGGAAAGGTGGTTTGGTTGGCCTTTTGATGACTTTGATCGTCACTTTAATTATTTTTGGCAGCTTGGAATTCAACCTTTATCACGATCAGCCGGGTGGAGTTAGTGGCCATTTTTGGAAAGAAATAAAGCAAATACCGAATTACTGGCATTCTCTCGATCTCTCTCCGCTAATATTTGGCAGTTAAGAAACTGACTTACCTTTACTCAAGGCTTCCACGATCGGATCCAGACCTCCGGCAAAAATTTTTTCAATATTGTGCCAGTTTTCTTTAATGCGATGGTCGGTGACGCGATCCTGCAAGATATTATAGGTGCGGATTTTTTCAGACCGATCAGCCGTACCGATCTGATCTGAACGTTCTTTGGCAAATTTTTTAAACTCTTCCTCTTCCTTCATCTGCTCGAGCTTAGCGGTGAGAATCTGCATAGCTTTTTCTCGATTAGCCTGCTGGCTGCGCTCGGCCGTCGCTTTTACATCAATGCCGGTTGGTTTGTGAATAAGTCTGACCGCCGTTTCCACTTTGTTAACATTCTGTCCGCCTTTGCCACCAGCGCGTGAGAATTCCATTTCAATGTCGGTCGGGTTAATGACGATCTTAGTTTTTTTGCGCATCGGTAGAATGGCCACTGAAGCGGTTGAGGTATGAACTCGTCCCATCTTTTCCGTCTCCGGTACGCGTTGAATGCGATGGACTCCAGTCTCATAACGAAGTTTCTTGTAAACGTCTTGGCCACGAATTTCAAAGGCTGCTTCTTTGAAGCCGCCGAGGGCGGCCGTCGACTCGCTGATCATACGACTCGACCAGCCCGAGGCGGCGGCATATTTCTGATACATCTCCGCGAGCTCCTCCGCAAAAAGAGCCGCTTCTTCCCCACCGGCGCCAGCGCGTACTTCTAAGATAATCTCGTTTGGGAATTCTTCTTCCGCTTCTTCCGCTTTCATAATATTTTCAATTTGATCTAGAACGGCCTTCTTCTGAATCTCCAGATTTTTTAGTTCTTCTTTGGCCAATTGAGCCATGCCGGCATCTCCTTCGGCCATTTTCTTAATTTCCCCTTCCTCCTTTTCCAGACGCTCAAATTCACCGGCTAAAAAGCCGGTTTTATGGTTCTTTTTCAATTCCTCCAGTTTTTCTCTTTCCATATTGTTTAACAAAAGTGACGCGCCAAGCGCGTCACTTTTGTCATCCTCGCAATGCGGGGATCCAGTCATTGATCCTGGACAACGCTTGAGCGCTTGCTGTTAACGATACCTGTTTTTCCCGTCCTTACGGGAATGACAGGCTTAGTTATTTCTTGCTTTTAGTTGCCTTGGCAGTCTTTTTGGAATCCGTCTTGGTCTTAGCTCCGCTCTGTCGGGCCTTGAATCTTTCCACGCGGCCGGCTGAGTCAAGAACTTTCTCGTTGCCGGTATAAAGCGGATGACAAGCGGCACAGATCTCCACTTCCATTTTCTCTTTAGTTGATCCAAGAGTATAAACCACCCCGCAGGCGCAGGTAATAGTGGCGTTCGGAAAATATTGTGGGTGAATGTCAGCTTTCATGATTTTCGAATTATAACGGAAATCCCTCGAAAGTCAAAAATGAAATTAGCTGCTGGCTAAAATATCTATATTTGACTGAATACTCTGAACTTTGGCCATTACTTGTGTCCCGTAAGAGCAGGAGGAGCCGCCGCTGCCATAATATTTACAGGCTGCCCGAATTTCGGCGCTATAACTTCCGCCAACCGCTCCGAGATCCGACAAATAAAGGGCAGAAGCCATAAAAGCATCTTGAGGATTCCAAGGATCCGCCACATTCTTGCCGACGGCCGCTGCGATCCTAGCCTGATTTAATTTCCAAGTTGAAGCGATAAATTGAGCCGGCCCCATAGCTCCGCCATAGCCGGAGTTGCCGATTGGGCAGGAAACTTTCGTGTGATAAGGATCCCTCCCTACGGCTGCTGTAATTTCCAAAAATGGCGCCACATCTCGATCAGGTTTCATTAAATTGCTGACTGTAGCTCCCGTAGAAATCTTTGTTCCCTGTCCCGTTGAATTAAGCAAATAACAGGCACCGACATTTGCTCCGAGGTTACTTTCTTGAGTGATTATGGCTAAAAGAAATGCTGGATCGACTCCGGTAGCTTTTTGAGCTGCTTGAGCATAAATTAAAGCGTCACCGAATTTAATAGCCGGTACGTCTCGCAGGACAAAGAGCTGGTTTCTGATTTTGGCCGCTTGAGCCTGTTTGGCCGTAAGAACACTTTGATAATTTTGCTGCTCTGACTTATTTAAATTAAGCAATTGCTGTTTTTGGGTCTCTGCTACTTTGATCTTATTCTGCTCGGCTTGAATATCGGCGCGGGTGTCTACTTCTTGATCCTTCTTCTGGCTAAGGACCTGCTGTTGTTGTTCGTTTTGATTTTTGTCCGCTTCTACTTGATCAACGTGTTGTTTCAAAGCAGAATTGAGAGTTGAAAGAGTGTCCATATCTAGAAGGAAACTGGAAAGATCCTGACGACTTAACATGGCTTCGGCCAGCGAATATGAATCGAGCTGATTAAGCTGACGAATAACATTAGCTAAAGACTGCTGCTCGGCGCTGATGTGCTGATTTAAATTATCAATCACCTGCGTCTTGATAGTGATATCGTGACCGAGTTGATTAATGGCAATGGTGTGAGCCTGAATTTTTAATTGAGCCTGTTTGATTTGGGCATTTAAAGAGGCGATGTCGCTTGAGATACTGCGACCTTGGGCTTTAGTTTGGTCTAAAATCTTTTGCTGGGCGGCAATTTCAGATTCAATTTGAGCAAGCTGGGCTTCCAGAGCCGCTCGCTGCTCCGGTGTTAAATTAGGGTTAACGGCCTGCCCTGAATCGCTTTGGGCAGAGACTTGCCAATAAAAAGGAGAAAAGGAAACGGCTAAGAGAAGGACTAAAGCAATTAAAATTTGGAAAAAACTTTTAAAAATTTTTAACATGAGAATGATCGAGCGAGGATTAACGAGCCGGCCATTATTTGGCCGGCTCGCTTCCGGCGCCGGCGTCGCCGGCGCCCTCTTCCCCTTCTTCTTCTTTCTTACCTTTCTGTTCCACTTCAATAGATTCAAGATCAATTGGAGCGACCACTTCTTCTATTTCTTCCTTCACTTCCGAAACCAAGGCTACTACTTCTTCCGCATCCGTAACTAATTCCACTCCTTGCGGCAATTTCACATCTTTAGCCAGAACTCTCGATTCGAAATTAACCAATCCCGTAACATCTACTTCAATTTGGTGCGGTAGATCTTTCGGCATCGCCTCAATTTCCAATTCGTGCAAAACTTTCACCAGCGTTCCCCCGAGTTCCTTAACCGCCGGAGGCAAGCCATTAAATTCAATCGGTACGCCCACTTTTACTTTCTTCCCCTTTTCCAAAATATAAAAATCAGCATGTCGGACTCGGCCGGTTACCGGATCCAGATCAATGTCGTGAATTAGAGCTTCATGTTCGTCTCCCGCCCCTTTTAGAACCAAAACGGATGATTCCCCAGCCTCTTTCCAAGCCTTCAGAAAGTCCGCTTCTTTGACGACAATTGGGGTTGATTCAGACTTACGGCCATAAAAAACGGCTGGAATCTTGCCGTTTTGGCGAATTTCAGCCAGTTTCGCCTTCTTTTCCCTTTTTTCCACATTTAAAGTCAGCATGGAAATTCATTATAGCTGCTAAATTTGAAAAATCAATTTTATTTAGGAGCTGAAAGGCAAACGATAGTAGAGTAAGGCGAAGCTCCTCTATATTGAGTATTGGCTGGATTCAACTGATAGGGCGTATATAAAGCATAAACTATATAGGGAGCTAGGTCAGAATTATTAACAGCTTGGCTACCACAACTATATTTAAAAGACAAATAACCAGAATAAGTAGGGATTATCATTCTATATAAGGGGGAAGTGGGCACGCTAGATATGTAAGCGGGTACAAAGTTAGGCAAACTAACACTATCAATATTGCTCGTACTTACTGTGGGATAGGTTCCGTTATCTGAATAATATTGTTCAACAGCATTTCTCAATTGAACCAAGTTCTGCAATACTTGCGAATCGCTAGTCTTGGCTCGGGCCGTTACAATATTAGTGAGAATTACCGTTACCAAAAGACCAATGATCGAAAGTACTACCATTAGTTCAATTAGGGTAAAGCCTCTTTTCTGGTCACGGTTTTTCATCTAGATATTATGGGCCTCTTAACTCCGGCGGTAATGTTTGTATTTCCTGAGGAGTCAACGGCCGACCGGAAGTCTTATGGGAGGTTGTTGAATGAATTACTAAATAAACGGTTAATAAAAAGAGGATCCCAGCTATACTCAAAATAAAATGATTCGCGCCAGCTTCGGTCTGAACCCATCTCTTGCTAATGAGCCAATCAACCATGAAGGATTTTTTTCTTGGTAGATAAGAACGATTGAAAACCGGCCGATTAGTGCTTGATTCTTCAAATTCAACCTCTTCGTTCATATTTCTGATTATACCGGTCGGCCACAACCTAGAATCAATATTAACTGGTCAAATCGTAGACGTTGTCTGTGCCCCCAGGTCCGTTTGAAGCTCCGTTAAAGGTGCCGTTACCAAATGTACCCGCTGCACAAACCGGAGCGGAGCTGTCACTTCTACAATCTTTATCAGAATTCAATACCGCATTTGGGGCTTCTAACAGAGCACCTAAATGATAGAAGGTCACGGGTGCGCTTGATGGCAAAACCGCATAGCAGTACCAACCGGCCCCTCCGCAACCTGTCCCAAAAGTTTGATTTGAAGGATCTTTGGGAATAGACCCAATATAGGTTGGTGCTAGGCTCGATAGGGTTAATGGATAGGACTGATTATTACTCTCGTAATAGAGCTGTAGGGCAGTTCTTAATTGGCGAATATCCGAGATTCGCTGAGTATCTCGAGCCTTGGCCCGAGCGGTGGCAATATTTGACAGAACAATGGTGCTCAGAAGACCAATAATGGCGATCACTACCAGCAATTCAATTAAGGTAAAACCTTTTTTAAATTTATTTAGTCGGAGCATACGTGGTGGGCAAAGGGAAACTATTATTAGGATTAGTTAAATGACTGATACTTAAGATTAGACCGGCAATAATCAATACTAGAATAATTAAATAAAGTAGGTTGGCTCCTCTCTGGCTTTTTACAAAACCGGCAGAAATTAGAAAATTCTTTGGTTGATTTCTTTCACTGGAAAAATTTGTTGACCGAACTTCATCAAATTCCACATCAGACATATTTGAATTATATCAAGCTATTCTTATCTCAAAAAGCTGGCTATCCCCTAGCCCTTACTAATGTGATTTTCCAAAAAAGTCAGGCTACCTCCTACTTTTTTACCCGGATTGAAGATATTGTGCGGGTCAAAGATATTTTTTACTTCCTTAAAAAGACCGTACATTTGAGGCCCGAACATCTCCTCCACGAAAGGTGTGCGCATAATACCGTCATTGTGCTCCGCAGTAATGCTGCCGCCATATTGAACGATTAAATCATATACTTCTTTAGCTACCGGCACGATTTTAGCTCGTTCGCTTTCTTTGGTTAAATCCATTAAAGGAATAATGTGATAATTGCCATTTCCAGCGTGACCGGCAATATTGGCCTCAATATTATTATCTTTAAGAATCTTTAGTAATTTAGGTAAAAATTCAGGCATTTTGGCCGGATCAACGGCAAAGTCGTCGATAAAAGGGGCAGTCTTCTTTCCATGAACATGCTGACGAAGCAGATTGAAACTTTCCCGACGCATTACCCAGTATTTTTCTGAATCCGGCCCCTCTTCAAGAACACGCACATGAATTGGAAAATTTTTTAGGATGTTTGTAATCTCTTCTGTTTTTTGATCAACTGTTTCCTTACTTTCTTCGGCGAGCTCAATTAAAAGAATTAACTTCGGTAGACCGCCCATTTCCAATCCGATGAAAGCTTCCGGCAAGAAGTTCAGGGCGAATTTCCATAAGTGCTCGTGAGCTTTCTTGGCAATCTCCGGCATGAAGTGAAGCGCCAGTTTCAAGGTGGCGTCATCAAATGCTTCCAGACTTTCCGGAGCAAACGGTAAAATTTGATTTACCACCTTTGGTAAATCGTCCCATGATTTAAAAAAGAGGGCGATTAGTTTGCGATTAGTTGGCTCTTTAATCAGTCGCATTTTCGCTTCGGTTAAAAGTCCGAGAGTGCCTTGGGAGCCGACAAAAAGTTGGGACATATCAAACAACTTTTTGTCGGCATCGTAAACTCTCCAGAGAGCATAGCCGGAAGAATTTTTCGAAGTTTTTGGTCGGGCTTTTTCAATTAAATCTTGATTTTTAGTCACCAGTTCAAAAACTTTTCGATAAAGCTCGCCCTCAAAATTGGTGAGGGCGAGCTTTTCTTTTAGTTCACCTTCACCAAGCTTGCCAAAAGAATACTCATTCCCATCATAGAGAACCATTTTAACTTCCTCCACAAAATCTCGAATCTGGCCGTACTTCAAAGTCTTCTCACCGGCGGCATTATTCATCACCATGCCGCCGAGCGCCGCCAGCTGTTTGGAGGCTGGATAAACTGGCAGAGAGATATGTTTAGGTAAAGTTTCTGTTTCAAAATCGCGATAGAAGACGCCGGGGCCTACATCAGCCCTAAGCTTCTCTACATCAACTTCCTCTTTTTTAAAGTATTTAGTGAAATCAAGAATAATGGAATCGTTAATAGCTCCGCCACCCATATCTGTACCGGCCGATCGGCCCGTCAAAGATAGTCCGGGCCGATCGGCCTTCTTCTCCTCTACGTACTTGACTAAACTCTTGACATCTTCGGTGTCTTTCGGAAATACCACTAATTCCGGCCTCACTTCAAAAAGACTGGCGTCGCGACTATATTTTGTTAGGGTTTCTGGATCATCGAGAGCCTCCCCTTTAATCAACTTTTGAATTTCTTCTTTCATTCCGAATTATAGATTGTTGAAGATTCTTAATTTTTCTTCCGCCACCTTTTGCATTGCTTCAATTGCCGGTTTGCTAATTTTGTAAGGCGCTACTTCTTTTGGATAATCGGTCAAAGATTTTCGTAAAGCTTCAGTGTACGCGGCACGCAGTTCTGTACTGACGTGCACAATCGAAACGCCGTTCTCAATTGCCGCTTTAATATCTTCGGCTGAATTTCCGGAAGCGCCGTGCAGAACTAAAGGTACTTTGGCAGCTTGGCTAACTTCCTTCACTACTTTGATATTCAGAGCGGGATCGCCCCTCTTTAACATTCCGTGAAAATTACCGACGGCCGGCGCCAGCAAATCGACGCCCGTTTCTTTAACAAAGCGTTCCGCTTCATCAGGCTTAGTTAGATATTCCGCTCCAAGCTCTACTCCTTTTGGAATTTCATCTAAAATCTCCGAAGCAGTTCCTTTGTAGCCGAGCTCCCCTTCAATTAAGATCTCCGGATTTTTACTTCTAGCATATTCGACACATTGTTTAGTAATCTTAATATTTTCTTCAAACGGCTGCTCGGCTCCGTCATAGATAACCGCATCATAACCGGCATCGATCGCTTCTTTTACTCGTTCAAGTGAATAGGTATGATCAGCATTGATGAAAATCGGATAATCAAATTCTTCTCGCAAGCTCTTTACCAACAAAACGGCTTGTTTTACTCCCAAAAAATCCCGCTCCCCTTCGGAAGTGCCGATTATTACCGGCACATCCAGTTTTCGGGCGGCCTTAAAGACGGCCCATAAGCCTTCGATATTAGAAATATTAAAATGGCCGATGGCTTTTTTTTCTTTTACAACCCGGTTTAAACATTCTCTAAGAGATTGCATTGTTTCATTTTATCATATATATTTTCACTGAATGAAGTTCATCGCCCTTGTGAGCATCGCCGCTCTTGGTCTGGTGGCAACCGTTGTTGCCGAGCAATATCATCGGAAAGTTATCGCCAATCGACCTCACCGGCTCTAGCCTAACTCAGTTTACAAAAGGTCGGTCGCGCTTAACTCATGGCGCGACCGACCTTTTTCGTTTTTCCGTGTTATAATTTTTAAATGCAGGAGAATGTAAATCTCGATCTAATAGCTATAGGGGACGCTGTCGCCGATACTTTTATCCGCTTAAGCGAGGGGGAGGAAGTCTGGGACGCCAATCACACTACGGAGAAACTTTGCCTTTCTTTTGCCGATAAGGTGCCATATGAGTTTGCTGAAACTATTTATGCCGTGGGTAATAGTGCGAATGCGGCCGTTTCCGCTTCCCGCTTAGGCCTTAAATCAGCTTTAATTTCAAATATTGGTGATGATCAAATAGGTAAGGATTGCTTAGAGAGCTTGCATCAAAACGTTGTTGATACAAGCTTCATCAAGGTCAATCAGGAAATGAAGACCAATCATCATTACGTCCTCTGGTTTCACGATGAGCGCACGATTTTAATTAAACATTTTGAGTATCCGTATGAGATGCCGAATGTGGGTAATCCTAAGTGGCTTTACCTTAGCTCTTTAGGCGCAAGCTCCTTGGAGTTTCATACTAAAATCGCCGATTATCTGGAAAATCATCCCGATATTAAATTATGTTTTCAGCCGGGAACCTATCAGATGAAATTTGGTACTGATGCTCTGAAACGAATTTATGTGCGCTCCGATCTTTTCTTCTGCAATGTTGGCGAGGCTCAAAGAATATTAAAAACTACTGAAACCGATATTAAGAAATTGATGCAGACGATGCGGGAGTTTGGGCCGAAAACAGTCGTAATAACTGACGGTCCGAAAGGAGCGTATGCCTACGATGGCCAAAATTTTTGGTTTATGAAGCCCTACCCTGATCCAAAGCCTCCTTATGAGCGGACTGGGGCGGGCGATGCTTTCTCTTCCACCGTAACTAGTGCCCTAATTTTGGGTAAAAGTCTATCCGAAGCCTTGGAATGGGGTGCCGTTAATTCCATGTCTGTGGTTCAAGATATTGGCGCTCAACGTGGATTGCTTTCCGAAGCTAAGATTAAAGAGTGGCTGGACAAGAAACCAGGGGGCTGGCAAGCGGAAAAAATATGACATTCGAGAATCCAGAAGATCAAAAACAAGAAGAAATCTTTGCAGAGATAATAGCCGGGAAATACGGCGGAGTAACCGAGCCTCTTAAAGAGGCTCTAGAGCGTTTTGAGACTGGATATGAAAAATTATATGCTCCTCTCCGGCCATTACTGGATTATTACAACGAACTTTTAATGCAATATTACGATTATCAAGATCTTAAACTTGGAGAAGAGTTAAGAAAAATTCAACCGGTCCTTTCGGATTTAGTAAAAAGAGTTGATAAGGAGGGTGAAACTTACCGCGGGGAGATTAAAGCGGCAAAAGAAGAATTGGATAGATTGAGACGACTATATTTCCCGAGTAGGGAAGATATCTCCAAGAATTAATTCAAAAGTCTACGGACTGCTGTTTTAATTGAATTTGCATCCATTCCATAGTGTTCAATCAATTCTGCCGGTTTGCCGGATTGACCGAATTTATCGTGAACTCCAATGAAAACTATCTTGGTCGGCTGATTCTTAGCCAGGCATTCGGCTACGGTCGAACCGAGCCCGCCGGTAGTCTGATGTTCTTCAACAGTTACAATTGCTTCTGTCTCTTTAGCTAAATTAATTATGGCCTCCTCGTCTAGTGGTTTGATAGTAGAAATATTCAAAACTTTGGCTGCCAATCCTTCAGTTTCTAATTGATTGGCGGCCAGTAGAACTTGATAGACCAATGCGCCTGTGGCAATAATTCCTACTCGCGCTTTCTCGTTAGGCTGGTAAAAAACTTGGGCTTTGCCGACTTCAAATGGTGTCTCTTCGGTAGTAATGATTGGTGATGGCTCGCGGGCAAGTCGCAGGTAAACCGGCCCAATCATTCCAGCGGCAGCCAAGGTGGCTTTTCTCGCCTCAATAGCATCACAAGGAGAAATGACAGTCATATTGGGTAGAACTCGCATAATAGCTAGATCTTCCAAGGCCTGATGGCTACCGCCATCAGGTCCCACCGAGACTCCAGCGTGAGAGCCGACAACTTTAACGTTGGCATTGTTATAACAAACAGTGGTGCGGATCTGCTCCCAATTTCGGCCTGGACTGAAAGTGGCGTAAGAAGATAAAAACGGAATTTTCCCCATAGCGGCCATGCCAGAGGCAACGGTTGCTAAGTTCTGTTCGGCCACGCCAATTTCCACGAATCGCTCCGGAAATTTTTCTTTAAAGGAGAGCATTTGCGTTGATTCAGTCAGGTCAGCGCAAAGACCGACAATGTTTTCATCTTTTTCTGCGGCCAGTACCAACCCTTGTCCAAATCCTTTTCGAATTGGTACTTGCTCTACATCTTTATCAAAGATTTTTGGATTTAAATTATTCATGCTCGCTTCTAATTTTTCCACTTAACGTTCGTAACTCATTGAGAGCCATTTTCGCTTCTTCTTTATTTGGTGCTTTGCCATGCCAATGGAAATCGCGTTCAAATTCTTTCACTCCCTTTCCCGGAATGGTGTGGGCAATGATGACTGATGGTTTTTCAAAAATGGCTTTGGCTTGATCGATTGCCGATACAATTTCACTAAAATTATGCCCGTCAATTTCCTGAACATGCCAATTCCAAGCTTCCCAACGAGCACGCAGGTTCTCGAGCGGCATAATGTCTTCAGTGAAACCGTCAATCTGAATATTGTTGCGATCAATGATGGCAATCAGGTTTCGTAATTTTTCTTTGCCAGCCAGCATGGCTCCTTCCCAGCTATTTCCAGCGTCCAGTTCCCCATCGCTCATGAGGCAATAAATATATCGATCAGATGATGGGCCGCGATCAATCCGATCGCCGAGAGCCATGCCGACCGCTTGTGAGAGGCCGGAGCCCAAGGGACCCGAGCTATTTTCCAAGTACGGCAAAAACTCCCGATGAGGATGCCCTTGCAAACGTGAGCCGAACTTCCGTAAGGTCTTCAACTCCTCAATTGGGAAATAACCGGCGTGAGCCATGGTGGCATAGAGCACGGGACAGATGTGTCCGTTTGAGAGAACTAGCCGATCTCTCTCCTCCCATTTGGGATTTTTGGGATCGTGCTTGAGGATTTTAAAATACAAAGCGGTAAAAATGTCGGCCATTCCGAGCGGGCCAGCAGTATGGCCGGAACCGGCCTCAAGAAGCATTTCAATAATTGACTGGCGAATTTCATTCGCTTTCGTTTCCAGTCCCCAGATTGTTTGGTCAGAGAGCATCATGAGTGAAATTATAACATTTAAAGATTTTGAAAATCGGTAATAGCTCCCTCAATATCTCCACTTTCAAAGATAGCGGAACCGATGACTAGACGGTCGGCGCCGGCGGCGATTAAAGCCGGCGCCGACTCAGAATTCACTCCGCCGTCGACACTAATAACAGTCGACGGCGATCTCTCCTTCAATTCCCTCACCCTCTCCACCACTCTCTCATCAAATGGCTGCCCTTGGTAGCCAATCTGGGCAATCCCCATTAATTGAACAAAGTCTACATAATCTAAAAATGACAAAGCTTCTTCAATCGGCGTTTCCAAATCCAAGCCAAGTCCCACTTCCACTCCATCGTTTTTAAGGTCTTCTAAAACCTCTCTCAAATCACCTTTAACGCTCTCCAAATGAACCGCTACTCTGCTGGCTCCGGCGGTTATCCACTTGCTGGCTTCGTGTTCTGGGTTATCTACCATCAAATCTATTTCAAAGTCTAATCGATCCCAAAATGGTAACCCCTCTTCTTCATGCAGGACTTTTTCAAAATCAGGATCAGCATGCAAATTGTACGGCCAGCTCTTGGAGCTCACAAACCGTCCATCCATTACGTCAATTTGAACTACTGGTACGGTCGTCGAGACTTGCGCCAGTTTTTCTCGCAAGTCTTCATAACTTTCCGGCATTATGGCGGGAATGATTTCTGCCATTATTTTTTTCGGGTTACCTTATGTAACAATCTTCTGAAAATAGTTTTCTGACTTTTCATAGTCACTGATTCAATTTCTTTGATTTTCTCAATTCGCCTTGGGTGCCGCTCTTCATCTACCAAGAATTTCGCCCCAAGCCAAAGCCTTACCATTTCCTTAGCTTCCTTTTCATTTAGAAATCTGGCACCGAGGGAGAGGATATTGGCATCATTATGATTGCGAGAGAGCTTAATAATCTCCCGATTGCCCCCATAATAGACAACTGCTCGAACGCCAGGGAATTTATTAGCCACAATTGCCTCCCCTTGCCCCGAAGCACCCAGAATAATTCCGCGAGTATTTTCCGGATCTTCCGAGACTTTTTCTGCCGCTAATTTAATAAAATCAGGATAATCGTCGCCCATCTTATAAACAAAAGCGCCCATATCTACCACCTCATGCCCTTCCTGTTTCAAAAACGGAATCAGAACATCCTTTAATTTAAATCCAGCGTGGTCTGAAGCTATAAAAATCTTCATTTAATTTTAGATTAACTTGCCAGCTTCGATAACATGTTCAACAAGGGAGTGTGTGTACCCCATTTCGTTGTCATACCATGAGAGAACCTTCACTAAATTACCATCAATAACGCGGGTCAGTCCGAGATCGGCAATGGCGGCATGAGATTCGCCGAGGATGTCGCTGGAAACAATTTGATCAGTCACCACCGTAAATACTTTCTGCCAGCGCGGGTCAGTAGCCGCTTTAGTTAAAATAGAATTAACTTCCTCAACTGAAGTAGGTCGTTTGGAAATAAAAGTGATGTCAGCAATTGAACCGGCCGGCACGGGTACTCGCATAGAAATGCCATCAAACTTCCCTTCGAATTGAGTCAGGGCTTTGGCGGTGGCGATGGCGGAGCCGGTAGAAGTCGGTACGATATTTTGGGCCGCTGCGCGGCCCTCTTTCCAGTCTTTCTTGTTCGGTCCGTCCACAATTGATTGGCTGGCAGTGTATCCGTGAACGGTGGTGAGAATGGCTTTTTCGATTCCAATGGTTTCGTCAAGAATGGCTAGAATCGGGCTAGCCGAATTAGTGGTGCAGGAAGCATTTGAACTAATTTGAACGCCTTTCAGGGCCGCTTCATTCACTCCCATCAGCACAGTCGGAGCGCCGGCAGAAGCATCTTCTTTTACTGGAGCGCTGATTACTACTCGTTTAGCGCCGGCATCAAGATGAGGTTTGGATTTTTCAAAACTCGTAAAGAAGCCCGTTGACTCCACTACTACATCGATATCTAAATCTTTCCAAGGAAGTTGAGCGGGGTCTTTTTGGCTCAGAAATTTAACATTTTTTCCATCAATAGTCAGGCTCTGTCTGTCAGGAGCAATTTCAATCTGCAAGCCACTCCGGCCATAAACAGTGTCGTATTTTAATAGATAGGCAATGTTTTCAATATCACCGAGATCATTGAGAGCGACAATTTCAATCTCCGGTCTTTTACTGGCTACTTTATAGAATGCTCGGCCAATACGGCCGGCACCATTAATAGCTACACGAATTTTTTTCATACAAAAATTATAGCATTTCAGAGCTTCCCTCCCAATTGAAAGAGGGCGGCCGCTTCGCGGCCGCCCTCTTCCTCAATTCTTATGAAGTGGAGCTCCCTGAATCCGTTGGAGGCGCTGGTTCTGATGGAAGCGGCTCTGGAGCGGGATCAGTGCTTGTTCCGGAGATAGTTGAATTAGGAGAAGTTGAGGCGATGGAATCAGTAGAAGTAGAGCTTATGGTTGACCCATTAGAGCTTCCAGAAGTGTTGTCTGGCACTACTACGGTATTGTTGTTGGAATCAACAGTAATGACGGTGCCGCTTCCTTGAGTGGTTGAAGTAGCCGTAACGTCCTGACATTCCCCCGCTACGTTTACCATCGCACCATTTCGAATAACGACGCAATATGGATCACCGGTTACCTGATCGTAAAGAGTGATGCCGTTTGGATGAGAAGGCGCACCCACTGTAAGCTGCTTGGTAAACAGATGCGAGACATAAGCAATACCGTTTAGCATTTCAGCACCAAAGGATTGGAGCGCCGAAAGAAGATCGGCTCCGAGACCTGGGCCGCCGCCTCCGGCGGCGGCCCCTCCCCCAATATTCAGACTCTCCAAACTCTTCACTCGCAAGTCGAGCGAAGCGAATGCCGCCGTAGTCGACGCATTCTTATCATCCACTTTCTGATTTAGTCCTTTTATGGCTTCTACTAAGTATGGCCCTACCTGGGCATAGAGAAGGGATTTATAGCCATTGGCATCGGTTCGTACCAACTCCGGAATGGTCTTCTCCACATCCTGAGCGATAAAGCCAACTTGCGTAGTGGTCGTATCTCCTTGTCTCCAGTTATAGGTCACTCCCTGCAAAGCTAGAACTTTATTCAGAGAATCTGATAGCGGATTAATATTCTGCTTCAATCGCTCATCTGAAGAACATGACCATCCTGTTCCTGCCACTACCGTACACTGAGCAGTGCCGGCGCTACCATAAAATCGCGCCACATCTGTTCCTGCAGCAGAAACAGTTAAAGGATACGTTGGAGTGCTCGTCCCAATGCCGACGTTACCAGCACCATTGTACACAATAGCGGGAGTAGCAAGTCCATACATACCAAACGATGTATAGTTTGATGTTGAATTTGTTCCTACATAATTAAAATCAATTGACGCAAGATTATAGTTTGAGGCATCTCTTCCTAATACATAACCGACCGTATTTGAACCTCCTGCTGTAGTCAGTCCGGAATAAAGCATCTTGGTAATCCAACCATTTGTTGGTCTAGAAGTTGGCTCAACCGATAACGGTGATCCGGGGTTTGTAGTACCGATGCCTACGTTCCCTGTCGCGGTATTCACAAACAAGGCCGGCGTCGTTCCAGTGGCTACATTTAAGTTGCCCCAGACATCCAGTTTTTGAGAAGGAGAGGAGGTTCCAATCCCGACGTTGCCTGAAGCGAGAATGGTCATTCGTGTTAAGGCTCCGGTAGCAAAACTTATACTATTTGTTGGGGAATTACCACTAGTATTGTCCGAAGTAAAAGCTAAACCGACATTAGAATAAAATTGGGCGGTATTTGGAAAAGAAAATGCCCAATTACTATTAACTAGACCGAAACCTCCGTTCGTCCCATCGGCGCGGACAACTTGTACTCCTGAAAAGGCACTGGATCCAGTATTAGCATTTCGAATAGTAAGACCGTTTACAAAATTATTATCTGAATACGCAACACTTAGAGGTGTAGAGGGGGTTGTTGTTCCAATCCCGACATTGCCATTTCCATCAATTCTCATCGCTTCAGTATTGCCTACACCCGTTCGGGAAGTTGAAAAAATGAGTTGGCCAGTTCCCCAATTGCCATTTCTTGTTCCAGCTTGAGCCGCAATAGAAGCGATTCCTACAGCGTTTCCGGGGAGGTCGCGAGAAGCAAAAACTATTTGGTTAAAATTGTTTGCTGTCTCATCAAAATTATATAGAGTTAGTGCTGGTATGTTGTTGGCCAGAGTAGTGTTGCTATCTGATTGAAATATTCCTGTCACCGGGGCCCCTATATTACTTCCGTACCAGTAACCATTTGGTACTGACCCACCAATATTTAAGAAGTTCTGAGGACTATTTGTACCTATTCCCACATTCCCCGTCGCCGTATTCACAAATAGGGCCGGTGTGGTTCCCGTCGCTACATTCAAGTTCCCCCAGACGTCGAGTTTGGAACCAGGCGTCGTTGTTCCAATTCCCACATTCCCTGAAGATTTTATAATCAATGCTTGAGTGCCATTCTGTCCTCCATTATTTGGAATAAATCCAATATCACTAATAGATCCTAATTCCATAATGGAGTTAGCTCGTCCAATGAAAGAGCCGCCTTCATTATTGAAGTTAGCTATTGTATTAAAATTGGCACCCCCATTTACATCAAGTTTATACTGAGGATTCGTCGTTCCAATCCCGACGTTGCCACTCGGCAAAATAGTGACTTGTTGATTGAATGTATTATTAGAAGATGCGCCAAGTGTTAGAGGATAATTCTGCATTGAGCCCAATTCAATACGCCCAGCGCCTGCATTCATGTGCAGCAAGCCGTACTTGGTTGTACCTTGTAAAAGCTCAAGAAAAACATTTTGGCCAGTAGGAGCTCCAAAACTCATTCCGCCGTACGAACTTGTTGATTGAACATATAAAAGTGGATTTGAGCCATTGGAAATGGCACCTCCTCCAACACCTGCTACATGGAGATTTGCAGTTGGACTACTCGTCCCAATCCCGACGTTGCCTGTAAATGTGCTCGTGCCTGTAACTGCAATCGTACCTCCTATAGTGGCATTGCGAAGTAAGTAAAGATCTCGCCATCCCTGACTTCCTGCAGCGCCGAGGTCTTGACCTCCAGACGGAGTTAATATATTGGCACTAAATAAAATGTTTCCACTATCTGAAGAAATTATTCTTGTAGCACCGTTAATTTGAATCATACCGCTCAGTCCACCATTGCCGCTCCGAATGGCTCCACCATTTAATGTTTCAATAGTTCCATCAACAAGTAAATTATTTGTTCCAGGATCACTGACCCCTCCAATATGAACTCCTCCTGCAACAGCGAGTTTAGCTAAAGGCGTGCTTGTCCCAATGCCGACATTGCCCGATGAATCAATTCTCATTCTTTCCGATCCGTTTGTAAGCAGCCTAATTGGTCCAGACGTTGCATTATTAATCTCTAAGAAATTACCAGCTTGTTGATTGAAGGATATAGATGCTAATCGGCCAGTTGATGTTAGAAGATCAGCAAAGTTGACCGTATAAGTAGGGTCGGTCGTATAGTAAGTTGTGCCTTGATTAGAACCATTAATCATAATTTGTACACCTCCGTTATCGAAGGCGGGGTTGCCGAACCCGTCTGGCCAGTTTAATCGGGTTGTGCCTGTTACTGTAAGTTTTTTTGAAGTGTTTGTTGTTCCAATCCCGACATTTCCCGCTTGAGTAATGTGAAATAATGACGTACCCGTCGAGGAGGCAATCTCAACTGCGTCCTTCCCCGCCACTGCTTGGAGAGTCAGTGTTGAGGATTGAGAAGTAGTGCCAAGAGAGAGATTGCGGACAATTAAGTCGCGGAAAGTGCCGGCAGAGCCGTTGTTGATTTCAAAAATCCCGGCAGCATTTCTGGTTAAACCGATATCAGGTGTTGAGCCAGTACCAAAAACTATTCCCGCCGTAGTCCAGCGAGATGGGGTGTTGTTAAAATTATTGCTACCAAGACCTAAACCTGCGGAGACTAGAGTTGAGTTGTTACCGGCATCCTTTAAGAGAAGGACGTCATTCCCTCCTATCCCGATATCTAATTCGTGAGTGCCCTGATTCTTGAAATAATGTCCTCCATTTATTGGAAAGAGGGTCACCACTCCACTCCCGCTTGGAGCTAAAGTGATATTCTGATTCGTTCCTCCAGCATACATGGTCAAGCCGCCTGCTCCTCCTGTAATCTGCCCATTGCTCGCCACTATTGATCCGGCAAAAGTGGAAGTGGCGGAAGCATTCGTCGCCACAAAGTTCCCGGCTGTCTCGGTGCCCGTGGTAGTAGCATTTCCGGAGTTTATGAAGTTAGAAGCGGTGACGTTCCCGGTAAAATATCCGTTACCCACGACTGTTACCTTTTCAAAAGGAGTGGTGGTGGCAATGCCGAGGTTGCCCGCAACTGAACTATTCCCAGCCCCACTTACAGTTAAAGTGCCGGGCTGAGTAGAGTTGCCACTGTCGTCAATTGCCCATTTAATAGCATTTCCTGTTCCCTGAATTTGGAAACCGCCTTGGTTACCAGAACCTGTTCCGCCATAACGGATTCTTGCAATATTGCTTAACCAAGAAAGACCTACACTTGCTGATTGATTAGTAGGATTTAAAACTTCAACATCACCGCCAGAGGCTCCAGAGCTTTGGATAATACCATTGTATACATCTAATTTAGATCCCGGACTAGTCGTACCGATCCCTACATTGCCATTCGCATCGATTCTCATTCGTTCAGAGCCACTGGAGCCGGTGCCAAAACGCAAAGAATTAGATCTCCCTTCGATCCGGGCGTTCTCGTTGTTCGTGCTGTAGAAAGTTAGATATTCTCCTGTATTGCCGGCATTGGTGCCCGCATTTTGGAGTCGAAAAATTTCCACAGTTGCATTGTCTAAATCATTCTCAACATAGAGCTTAGCGGTTGGATTTGTTGTTCCAATCCCGACATTGCCGGCAAAGGTAGAGTTGGCCGCGCCGTCTGTAGCCACAAAGTAGGCGGCCACATTAGCACCGGTAGAAGTAGAATTAGTAAAAGTTAAATTAGTAAAGTTGGCATTATTGGCAAAGAAGTTGGAGGAAGTGGCACTGGTGAAGTTTCCGGACGTACTTGTAATTCTAGTACTAAATAAGTTTGTCCCGGTCGCATTGCCAAAAATAAAATTTGAGACATTGCCGTTGGTACCATTTAGATTGGTGGAGAAGAGATTGGTAGAGGTAGCACTAGTGAAGAGATTGTTGGTGCTTGATAGATTGGCTAGGGAGAGATTAGTGCCAGTCGCATTGGTGAAGATGAGATTGGTAATGTTAGAACTTGAAGCGTTTAGATTGTTGACGTTCTGAGTGTTGGTGAAGGTGGTGGTGCCAGAGACATTGAAGTTGCCGTTGACGGTGAGATCGTGATTGACGGTGAGATTTCCCCCAGTGTATAGATTTCCGGCAATGGTTGAAGTAGAAAAGCCGTTAAAGAAATTATTAATTTGGTTTTGGATATTAGTAATGTCGGAGTTTGAGGGACCGGTCCAAGAGCCGATTGGAGCAGAACCTCCAGAATATGTGATGTAGTTGTTGGTGATCGGTGCCGGCTGATTTGGCGCCGATCCACTTTGCGCGCCAAAAATTAGAGTGCGCAACTCTTGATCTAGATTTGAAAGCTTTTGGTTAAGTTCTTTTTCCGTGACACCAGATTGGATGATGGTAGTTTTTTGCGGATCGACAATAGTGACTGGTTGATTTTTAGAATATGTAGTTACATTTGAGATCGTAGATGGTTGATAATTATTCTGATTTCCTGTATTTGGCTGAATGACAATCGAGGAGGTAGTGGTTGAGATGGGTGCGGGCTTTTTAAAGAGATCAAAGAAATGTTTCAGGAAATCACTGATGGAAGAAAGCACGGAAGCTTCCATGTTAATCCCTTGTTGCCCTAAACCACTGTAGCTATTTGCCACTTGGGTCGGCAAGGTTCCGTAAAGGTGTGCCGCATCTTTAATGGAATTAATGATGGCAGAGTTCGAATTAAAAAAAGAGGTACTTCCAACAGAAGAGGCCGCCTCTACTTTAGAGACGTTTAGGAATAGGACGCTTATTAAGAATAAAGAGCCTAAAACTTTATTAAAAACTGGGTTATGATTCATTAACTGAATCCCTCTTGGGTACTAGTGTACTTAGAATTATATATGAGCGCAAGAGGCTTTGAAAGAGAAAAAGTAGTCAAAACAACGGCTTAATTGAGCCAGCTTTTTGAGTTGACCGGCCCAGCCGCTTAAAGGCGCTGAAATGACCGCCTTTAAGCGGCTGGGTCAGTTAATAATTAGCCAAAAAAGCTCAATATTACCCGAGCGTATGTTATTAAATGCAAAATAATCTCCATAATCTTTAATTAAGGATTGCTAATTGAAATATCCGTAGAAACGGGAAGACTACCTCCCGATCCCTCCCCTCCTGAATTATCGACACTCGCACCAATACCGGTATCCACTGCCGGCGGTAATGGAACAGGATTAGGTAAAATTTCTGTGGAGTTCACGGGAGAGCTCTCGTCTCCATTGGAAACAGTAGAAGTGGCAACTGGAGTAGAACTGCCGGAAGTATTGTTGGTATTATCCGGTACTACTACAGTGTTGTTATTTGAATCAATTGTAATAATGTTTCCGCTACCTGCTCCGACATTCGCTACCTGATCGGTTGAGGTGCTGGTTGAATCCGGACATTCACCCGGGTCACTCTTCATTTCACCATTCATAAAGTAAACACAGATTGGTGAGCCGGTTCCTCGATCGTAAATGGTGAAACCGGTTTTAGAAACATCTTTACCTTTGATTGTTAAATTCTGTGTGGTGAGATGTTGAGCGAATACATTCTTCAAATATGAAATACCGTCCACAATTTCAGAACCAAATGACTGCAAGGTAGAAAGAATTTCTGAACCGAGTCCACTTGAAACTGTTACTCCCCCGCTTGTCTGCAAATCTTCCAAACTCTTTACCCGTATATCGATGGCAGAAAGTGCAGCGGTAGTGGAAGCATTGAAAGCATCTTGAGCGTCAAGGCGTGCAGTTGTGGAAGCGGTACTTGAAGAGAAACTGGCATAGAGAGATTTTACTGAAGCCATCAACAAACCGTTTACTGAAACTTGATCAATAACATTTCCCCACATGAATTGCGGATCCACTTCATCAGCGATGTATCCAATACGTTTCTTAGCCAACGGGCTATTCGAACCATAGCCTTCGACTTCGTTCTTGTATCGGAAGTAGTGGAGGGGAGAATCCAAAATCATTTTCAAAGCGCCATTGTAGTCGGAGTAATCAGTAATATCTTGCTTAGTATCTCGAGTGGAGGTTTGGGCGCCAATTACTACACCGGAGGCGTCGTTGGCATTGGTTGGTGAAGAAGTGGAAACACGAACGTTTCCGGAACTGTCAGACCAGATGAATTTATCAATTCCTGTTCGGGATATTAAGTTAATTGAACCGGCACCGTTTGAAGCATTGGTATTGCGGCCTATTGTTAGGGTTCGGCCAGCCGCTCCTGCTCCAAGGTCAGCGTCTTCGAGATCAACAAAGGTTCGGGGAATAGTGCTTGTACCACCAATTCCAATATTTCCATTTGCAGCAATGTAAAGTTGTTGAGCGCCGGAAGAGGAAGCAACCAGAAGTGACATGTTGGCTCCTCCAACACCTGTTACCCCAAGAGTGGCGAACGGAGTACTCGAGCCAACACCAAAGAAACCATTTGGTCGCAGAGTTAAGAGTTGAGCATTCGTGGAAGAAGCCACCATAAATGGGTTGGTGGCGCCAGCAATACCAGTAACGGCTAAGGTGGCAAATGGAGTGGAGGAGCCGACACCGACATTACCGTTAAATGAAATGTGCAGTGCAGAGGTACCGGTTGATGAGGCAATGTCTAACAGGTCGTTAGCACCGGCCAATCCTTGAATGGAAAGTCGCGATGTACCGGTAGAAGTGCCGACGTTAATTATTCCATTCAAAGTGTCCGCCACGAACAAGTTAGTGTTTCCAGTGGATCCTTGAATCTGCAGGGCTGTTACGGAATTAGTAGTTGATTGGAAAGAAACCGGAGCATTAACTACGCCACGAAGTTGAGTTGAACCAATCTGATATGAGGTGGCGATGGCGCCAGTCTGAAGTTGAACGGCATCAAGATAAAAGGTACGACCGTTAGCATCGGTCTGTTCAATGAAAATGTATGGGCTGCCTGAAATAGTTCCTGAAGTAAAAGTACAATAGAATCTTTTCCATCCACCAGTAACTACAGTAGTGTCATTTAAGGTACAGGTTTGTTCATTTACACCGTCGCTTGCGATGCCGGCTCGGATAGTAAAGTTGGCACCGGAAGCTTGAGAATAAAAAGATAAAGTGTATTGAGTAGCCGAGCTTAAAGCACTAGTAAATAAGGTGGTTTTGGCGCCGGAGGAAGCCGTGGCCGAATCCCCTACTGCCAGAGAGCTAACACCGTGATACTTGTTGGTGGTCACACGGGTAGTAGAACCGGTGCCAGCAGTAATGGCCCAACCGGCGGCATTTACTTCAAAACCTGGGTTAGTCAGCAGGTTGTTTGAAGTAGTATCTACTACAAAGATTGGTGCACCTTGACTGTTTTGAACCTGAAAGGCGGTGGATGAGTTAGTTGGAGTCATGACTACCGCTGTCCCAGCCACCGTTAAAGTCTGTCCTGGCGTAGAAGTGCTAATACCGAAATTACCATTTTGAAGCAAAGTTAAAAGTTGGGTGTTAGTAGAAGAGGCAATAATAAATGGATTAATGCCTCCGTAACCTTTAACAGCCAAAGTGGCAATTGGAGTAGAGCTTCCGATGCCAACACTACCGGCTGAAGTAATACGCATTTTTTCTCCCAGACCGCCGGTAGTGTTGTTCTTAAAACTTAAGTAGCTATTAGTTACACCGTTTGTGGCATCTTCTTTGCGAGCTTCAATGGTGCCAAAGACTCGAAGAGCAGTAGCGGGGCTGTCATTGTAGCCACCTAAAGTAATGGAAGCTCCGACATCTGCCGCTTGGGCGTTGGTGGTATAGACATTCAAATTACCGAATACGCTACCGGCAGTAGTAACGTTGGCTGAAGCAATATCTACCGTACTATTTGGACTAGCGGTGCCAATTCCAATTTTGCCGGTGGCAGTGTTTGCCGAGAAAAGCGGGGTGGAAGAAGTGGCGATATTCAGGTTGCCCCAAATATCCACTAATTGAGAAGGAGAGGAGGTACCGATACCAATCTTCCCTACCGCCGTGTTTGCAATGAATAGTGAAGTAGATGAAGTGGCGACGTTGAAATTTCCCCAGACATCCAATCGCTGTGAAGGAGAAGATGTGCCAACCCCTAAGTTACCGTTTGTATCCAATCGCATTCTTTCTTGATTGAAAGTTTTGAAAGCTAAAGAGTTGTTGTCAATCGTTCCAAGGGTAGCGAGAGCTCCGAACGAGTTCCCGTTTTGTTGAAAGTCGTTAGCCAACAGAGTCGAAGTAGAAACCCAAGTTGGCGCCACCCCTGCCCCCGCTGACTGAAGGACTTGCCCAGTAGTGCCGGCATTACCATTTGGCGTAAGAGCACCGGTGAAATTTATGTCGCCTCCGACCGAAAGTTTAGAAGATGGAGTGGTAGTGCCGACTCCAACGTTTCCGTTAGTCAAGATGCGAAATAACTGAGTACCTGTTGATGAAGCCACTACAAACGGATCGGAGGCACCTACGCCAGTGACTGAGAGAGTGGCAAAAGGTGTAGTTGAGCCAACTCCTAATCTTCCAGCACTGGTAAGTCTCATTCCTTCGCTCAGGTTTCCTCCAGATGCTCTGGTTGAGAAACTAAGATCGGTACTAATAGGTGAACTAAGGTACGTGGCTCCCATATCAATCAAACCATCTTGAATTCTAGTTATGAGAGCGTTTTGTGAACCCGTCACGTTGTTGAAAATAGTTGTAGTTCCAAAAGTGCCGCCATTGTTTATGCCATTTGAAATAACCAATGGAGCAGTAGGGTTACTGCTTCCCACCCCGACCATTCCAGTCGCAGTGTTCACAAATAAAGCTGGGGTGGTACCCGTGGCTACGTTTAAATTTCCCCAAAGATCTAATTTCTGTGAAGGAGTGGTAGTGCCGATGCCAAAATTGCCAGTATTTAATAAGGTAACTGCAGGGTCGGTTGATTGAGTTCTAAATTGTATTCCTGATTGTCCATAGATTCTAAACATTGCCGCTCCGTTGGCATTCAAATCGTTGAATCCGTTTGTGTAGAAATTATAATTATTAGAACCAGTTCCTACTTGAAGTCCAAGACTTGTGGTCGGATCTCCGGCTACAACAAGCATGGGGGCATTATTTGAAAGGGTGGACGCATTTACTCCTATACCGACGTGCCCATTCTGAGATATGGCAAATAGATGACTATCTGTGGAAGAGGCGACAATGAATGGATTAGTGCCAGATGTACCTTTGACACTAAGCGTGGCAATTGGACTCGATGTGCCAATACCAACGTTTGCAGTATTATTGTTGAAAATATTGTTTCCGCTTGTGGTCCAGACACTATTTAAAGTATTTCCGGTAAATGAAAGACCTGTGCCCGCGGTGATGGCAGCTTGTTTGCCATTAAAAGTACTCCAGTCTGCAGAAGTTAATAGTCCCCTATTTGAAGCCGAGGCGCTTGGCATATTAAACGTATGAGTGGATCCGGAAGATACGATTGAGAAATCCGTGCCGGTGGTGGTAGTGGCAAAAGTTTGGCTGGCTCCACTCAAACCATTCAAACTAGTTATACCGGATCCCCCACTAATGCCCAGTGTAGAAGTAGCAACCCATCTAGTAGATGTGCCGGTAGTCTGAAGAACCATTCCGAGAGTGCCGGCTGTAGCGGAGCCATCGAACAAAGTTTTAGTTAAAGAAAGTGAACCGCTAATTCCTAAACTATCGGTAATAGTAGAAGTGCCGGCGCCGGAGATTGTGGTTAGACCAGTAAAGAGTCCACTTCCAGCTACAGAAAGATTGGTGGTAGGGGTGGAGGTGCCGATGCCAACTTTTCCTGTCGCCGTATTTACCAAAAAGGTAGGAGTTGAACTTGTTGCAACATTTAGGTTGCCCCAAATGTCTAGTCTTTGTGAAGGAGTGGTTGTGCCAATTCCTATGTTTCCCGTAGAAAGATTTCCGTACAAAGCCCCTCCAATATTAAGAAAATTATTGGCACTAGCCAATATGGATGAAGCAAGATATCCAATTAGAATGTTATTACTACTATTGTCTAGACTGGCTCCAGCGTTATATCCTAATAAAACATTGTTGGATCCTGTGACCATACTAGCGCCGGTATTCATTCCCAAGAAAACATTGTTGGATCCTGTAACTAGACTTCCTCCTCCCATGTCTCCCATTGCAATGTTATTTGAAATTGGACCTGGGGTGGCACCCTGATTCCAAGCATATCCTCCTAAGATTTCCTGGCCTATACCAGAGTTTGAACTGCCACTGGTATTATTTGCTCCTGCATAGTTACCAATAAAATTATTTGATTGTCCTATTGTATTCTGGATTCCAGCACCAATTCCTAAGAAGGTATTATCAAATCCGGTTGTATTGTAATATCCGGCGCTATTTCCTAGAAAAATATTTTCATAACCGCTGGTGGTAGTGTTGCCTGCACCACTGCCTAAGAAAATATTGTCTCGACCCGTAGTGTTTTTTGACCCGGCAGTTAAACCAATAAATACATTATTGTTTCCAGTGGTGTTGTTTGCGCCCGCACTGCTCTCAGCAAAAAAGTTGTTTCCGCCGGTAACTGCAGCGGTCGTTGTTGGAGTTGCTCCAGCTAAATAAAAACTCTTCGTTCCTGTAGCCAGAAGAGCAGATATGCCATTAAAATAAAGGGGTTGGGTGTAGTTACTTGTTCCAGCAACGGTCAAAGCATAGCCGGCAGTGGTGGTACCAATGCCAACATTTCCTGTAGCTGTGTTTACAAACAAAGTTGGAGTCGTACCTGTGGCCACATTCAAGTTTCCCCAGACATCTAATTTCGATCCAGGCGTGGAGGTACCAATGCCAACATTGCCGTTATTCAAAACTGAAAGAAACGTGGAGGAATTATTTCCCGCCGAGAAAATATTTCCTGAACCGATTTGCGTGATAGCGAGGGCCGTTTGCGTTGAGGAAGCAAAAAGAACTCCGGCCTGATCATTGCGTAAGTATTGCGTTGAAGATGCGCCGCCGAGATTATAGGCTTCAATGGCGGCCGGCACAGCACCGATAATTTTTCGCGGCGTCATTTCCGAATCTGATTCCACCGTTACTCCAAGATAAAGGGTCTGATTAAAATTGATTCCGGTAAGCGGCGTAGTAGAGCCGAGCATCACACTGAAGAGTCCGCTTGTTACCTGAATTTTATTTGCTCCAGTGTCAGCTTCCGTCCAAATAGCGGCGCCTCCGGTTGAAACGGTGTAGAGTTTGAAAGTTATGTTATAGAGACCATCGGCGACGGCAACGTTTGAAGCGTTGGTCAACTTGCCTTGATAATTAACCTGTTGATTGATGGCGGCTTGAACTAAAGTCCCATCTGAAAAAATAGATAAAAAAATACTCCCAGTGGTAAGGAGTGTAAGTATGAGGGACCTTACGAAAAACGTATTCAGTTGTCGGTTTCTTATAAGCCTATGGACCATTTCAGAATCCCTCTGAAATATATCCCCCTCGTTCAATTTAGAGTCCTGAACTAGACTTTTATCCCTCGTCTAAAATTATAACCTACCTGAAAGCTTTGGCAAGTGATTTTGAGTTTAAACTTGACAACTTTATGGCTAAAATAGCTTGCGAAATAAAGCTGGATTGGCGAGGAGAAAAAAGAAGAAAGTTATCCACAGATGAAGGGGCGCGGGCAAAGCCCGCGCCCCTTCATCTGTCTTGTGAGTCAATTTCTATAATTCCCTTTTTCTTTTCCTAAGTTATCGCCAAATTAATTCCAGCATCAAAAGAATGATTAAGAGGATCCAAAGCCAACTCCATCCAGGAAATTGTAGTTTATTTAAAAAACCGGAATCTTCTGAAGGCGGAATTGTTTGGAGCTTTCCTTTTTGTTGAATCAGGGTCGTGCCGTTAGCATCCACAGCGCTAATAAAAAATTCATACAAGCCGATTTTATGATATGCCGGTATCAAAGCTTCAAAAGTATTGTTACTCCCCTCTCGGGTTAAATTGTATACATTAAACTTATTGAAATCCTTTTCATCTTGGACACTTAAGATCACTTGATAAAAATTCTCTGGCAGACTTTCGGTAGATACAATGAACTTAATTGAATTATTACCCTCTACTTGTGCTAGATTATTGTAAAAATATTTCTGTTCATTGTTCTGTTCTATGCTAATTCGGAATAAGTTCTTTGAAGTCGGAGATAAAATACTTGTAGAACTGGTAGCAACAAAGACCTGTTCATTCCGATTATTAAGAGCTGGTATGATTCGCAGATGTAACAGTGCACCGGAGGAAAAATTACCGTCAATATTTTCCACGAAAGCGGCATAATAATAATCGTGATTAATTTGGAGCGGCCCATCCGTAACGGAAGTGCCCGTGCCCTTATAAATTTCTTTGCCATGTGCCGAGTCAATTGGATAATTAAAATCGGAACGAGTGAGGACTAAATCTCGAAAGGGTTGCTCCGAAGAATACTGCCACGTTAATTTAACCGATGATCCGACTAACTGATATGAGAAGTTCAAGATATTAATTGGTGATTGAAAAGGGCTTAAGGTAAGAAATGGAATTGGACCGACAAAACTCGATTGACCCTTTCGATCGGTAGACTGAATCTTAAAATAATAAAGGGTGGCAGGTTCCAGATAATCAAGCTCAATCTGATGATTTATACCGTAATTAATTTCGGTCACTCCTCCTTTCTCTGTATCGGCAGTCTTGCCCCAATTTAATAATCCGATTGATTCTCCAGTCGTTTGCCATTCTATTAAAACAGAGGTGTCGAAGAGATTAATAACTTTAATGCTTTGAGGTAAAACGGCGCTCGAAATACCGGAAGAAGTAACGGCAGTGAGCGGAGCCGGTCCGTAGTTAATGTTTGCAGAAGGCGCCGGAGTAGAAGAGGCATTACAATCTAAAGGACATCCGCCATAGGTCTCGCCGAATTGGGGTTCACAGATGTTGTTGTTATTGCAATTATGGACCTGTAACTCAACAACGGAGGCAGTGTCGGCCGCTAAAGCGGCCGACACTGCAAAAAACGATAAAAATAGAGACCATCCAACAATAATGGCCCCTATTAAAAAGACATTTCTAAAGGACATACTATAGAGCCACGGCAGTAACCGTTACTGAAGCCTGATAAGTACCGGCTTCCTGAATCTTATTGGAACCGATTCCTACCTGATACTTAACGGAAGTGGTGGCCCCGTTTGGCTGATTATTGGTAGTGCCGAGAGCAATAGTTTTGGGACTCGTAGACATACCGTCCCAACATCGGTCCGTCGTATCCGTAGAACCAGTGTTGCAGGCACTACCATTATTGCGATAGCGGGAGATTACGTCTGAACCATGAGGGGAAAAACCAAAAGTGGAGGAAGCTGCTCCAACACTAAAAAGAAAATCAGGGGCAGCGCCGGCGGGGGCGTAATCCGTAATTGAAGCGCTGGTGCTGGTAGATTTTAGGGCGGGAGTAGTAGATGCCACGATAGAAAGTTGATAGCCTGCCGGATCATCTGTAACCACTATCCAATCCGATTGGGCTTGCACGGATCCACCGGAAATGCCGCTAATGTTCGGTAAGGAAATATTAACTGTATTAGATACAGAAATGTAGTTAGTCTGTAAGGCCTGATAGCCGGCGCTTAGACGATAGTTGGTACTTGAGCTGAAACCGGTTCCTACCTCCCCCACCGTACTTTCTTGTCTATAGTTACTACTGGTGCTAAAACCACCTCCAATATTCAAACTATCAGACTGAATCTTGTATGAGCTGCTCTGCATGACGGCGGCAAAAATAGAAAGCGGTATCAGAAGTATGGAAATTAAAATGACCAGTTTTAAAGTCTTGAAAATTTTTAGCATGAGATTTTTAGAGGCGCCGCGAAGCGGCGCCTCTTCCTACTTCCTCTTCAGTTCAAAGTTGCGTCTAAAGAAGTAGATAAGAGCGACTAAGATTAGTATGATGAGAATAACGATGATCATGATCTTGTAAGGAATGACCCAGAAAGAAATAGTCATGTCATCAGTAGTGCTGGCGTACCCGCGATTAAGGGTAACCGTGGCAGTGTATCTTCCGAGAGCAATATTCTTCCCCCACGGAATCTCCCGATAACGAAGTGAGTGAGGCAAAGCAAAGTAAGCATCAATTGGCAACTGATCAATCGTGGCTCCCCACATATTTTTGACCGTAATATAACCATAAGGAACGAGGTGAATGTTTCCATCGTTATTGAAGTAGACCTGAAAGGTTAAGTTGCCATTCTGATAAATGGGTCCCGCTTCTTTGATGCGGAAATCGGATAGCCGACCACTTTGATTAACCGGCCCCAAAACTCGAACAAAAAGCAGGGACCCAATTCGGGAAATAATAGTGGCTGCTTGGGCCGCCGCCGTACTTGAACCGGCATTTAATTTTGATGGCGCGTTTGAAACAATAACCGCTCCATAGAAACCGCCTGGTGCGGCATCTTTTGGTAGATCAACTTTGACCGGAATTTGAATACGTTCGCCAAAGTGAAGGGTAAATTGATTAACTTCCGGATGCAGGTAATCTTTCAAAGAGTACGGACTTTTATCTCCTCCGAGCAGGACTACCGGCTGTTGGGGGTTGTTGGAACCGACTATGTCTTCAGATTTTATATCGAAGGTGACCGGATCTTTAATTCGGCTGGTAACACTGATATTAACAGTAGCGCTTTGACCCGGATTGAGATCAACTTCCTGCTTGGCAGGCTCTACCACGAAATCATTCCGATTTTCAACAGTCGTCTGGAAGACCGTGTAAGCGCGAATGGCAATAGCTCCAATCAAAAGAACGGCCAGTGTAGCACAAATCGAAATCAGAATTTTCTTTTGATTGAAAGCCATAACTAGCTTGCCAAGGCCGTTCCGACAACTGTAGCCTTGTAGGCGGCGGAAGCTGTAGGAGTTGGAACAAAGAAATTATTTTGTTCAACGGCAAAGCAAACTGTAGTTGTGACGCCGGTCGGAGTAGTAGTGGAAGTTCGGCTAGCAGCATTTACTTGGCTGATATAAGCGGCGGAAGAAGTGGCTAGCCCTTGATATTTCAGAGTAGTAGATGTTCCATTGGCGCTCGCTCCACAGGCTGCTCCAGTTCCCCAAGAACCCGTAGAAGTGTCAGTGCCGAAAGCAGTATAACCAAAGTAAGCGCTGCCGGAAGTGGCTACCCAAATGCTTGGAGCTGCCTTCTGGTAATCGGCGATACTAAAGGTAGGAGTTGGAGACATCTGCATGGCGGGAGTTCCAGTAGAAGTCATGGCCAGCGTGTAGCCGGCGGAATCGTTGGTGATAACCGTCCAAGTACTTGTGGCAATGGCCGAATTCTGAGTAATACCTAAGGCCGTACTCATCGTCGTATCTCCGGAATTTGAGAGACTGATACCTTGAGTTACGTTTAAAGTAACGATTACTTGAGCGGTAACCGCTTTAGCGAACTGCGGCTCAAGTGCTCCGTAAGAGAAGAAGGCCAGCACCGCAATGACTAAGGTCGTAGAAAGAATAATACTAAGATGTTTTAGCATTTAATTGTATTTAGATATCAATATTATACCCCGCCCCCTCTAGAGGCACAAGCAATAATATGATTAATGGGGATAAGTCTTATCCCAGAGAATCCCTCTCATAAATTACGACGAAAGGGGTGCCCAAATCTTTCTTTAAGCCTTTAGGAGTTGTTCCAGAATCTCTCGGATTTTCTCAGGGTCGGCGGAGCCTTTTGTTTCTTTCATGGCCTGACCAACAAAGAATTGCAATGCGGATTGCTTGCCCCCCTTGAAATCGGCCACTACTTGAGGATGAGCGGCCACAATTTTCTCGAGCATTTGTTTTAGATCGGCCTCGTTGTGAGTCTGAAGTAGCCCCCCTTTTTCGGCAATCTGGCCTGGTTGGCCCCCATCTTTGTAAATAACGGTCAATATATCTTTGGCCGCTCGCGAGCTGATTTCGCGAGCGGAAATCATTTCGATCAGGTCGCCGAGATTTTCGGGACTGACCTTTCCAAAAATCTCGGCACTCTCTTCCTTTTTTGATAACCCGACTAAATCCGAAGTAATGTAATTTGAAGCCAGAACAATTTTTTTCTGATCATGGCCGAATTTTTTGACCGTCTCTTCAAAAAATTCGGCCACTCCTTTTTCTCTCACATACATCTCCACATCTTCATTTTTTAAACCAAATTCCTTTTTATACCTCTCGCGTTTTTCGGCCGGCAACTCCGGTATCTCTTTTCTCAAAACTTCGGATTGAAACTCCGGAATTTCGCTAATATAAAGTTTTGGTAAATCCGGATCGGGAAAATATCGGTAATCGTGTGATTCCTCCTTTTCCCGTTGCGAAAAAGTTTTTTGTTTATTTTCGTCCCAACCGCGAGTCTCCTGAACTATCTTCTCTCCCCGATCAAGCAAGTCGCCCATTCTTTCAATCTCATAAGCTATGGCCCTTTCGGCTGACCGGAAAGAATTTAAATTTTTTACTTCCACTTTGGTGCCAAATTTTTTTGGATCACCACTGATAGAAATATTGGCTTCCACGCGCATCTCCCCTTTTTCCATATTAGCTTCAGCCACAGCTAGAGTTTGCAGTAATAATTGTAATTCTTTGGCAAAAGCGCTTGCTTCCTCCGCGCTTTTAATTACCGGTTCTGTCACCAATTCCATAAGCGGCACGCCAGCCCGATTAAAATCAACTAACGAAAAATCTCCCTGATCATGTTTAGACGTGGCGGTATCCTCTTCCAAATGTACGCGAGTCAAAGTTACTCCATTAATTGAGCCCCCTTTTACCAGAGGATATTTATATTGAGAAATCTGATAACCCTTTGGAATATCGGGGTAAAAATAATTTTTGCGGTCGAATTCAGTGAAATCGGCTAAATCCCCCCCAACGGCAAGTCCGATTTTTAGAACGCTTTTGACCGCTTCCTTGTTAATCACCGGTAGAGTGCCTGGGTGCCCCATGCAAACCGGACAAATGTTTACATTTGGTTTTTTTTCATCCGGATCATTCTTGGAATCACAGAACATCTTAGTCTTTGTCTTCAATTCAGCATGAATTTCCAGACCAATGGTCGTATGGTATTTATTTTCAGTAGCAGCCATTTCTAAAATATAACACGGCAGCTATTTTCTCAAAATCTTAAGAATTTCTTTCTTCAAGTTTTCAATCGATTGCTCGTCGTAACCCGAGACTGTAAAAATACGGGAATTTTTGGCAGAGAGCATTTTTTTGGCCTGCTCAATAATCTCCGGAGTGACTACATCGCTTTTAGTCAGAATGATAACTTCCGGTTTTTTAGCCATTTCCGGATCAAACTTCTCAAGCTCTTTTCGAATGATGCTGTAACTCTCTAAGATATCTCCCTCGAGCGAAATGCAGTGAAATAAAATTTTAGTGCGTTTAACGTGACGCAAAAATTTCTGACCTAAACCTTTTCCTTCCGAGGCTCCTGAAATTAAGCCAGGGATGTCAGCCAAGATAAATTCATAAAATGCCCCAAGATTCGGTTCAAGTGTCGTAAATTGATATTGCCCCACCCGCGCTTCCGCTCCGGTCAAAGCATTTAAGAGACTTGATTTGCCAGCATTCGGTAATCCAATCAAACCGGCAGCAGCCACCAACTCTACCTCGATAAAGAAATCCGCTTCTTCCCCATCTTTGCCCAACGTAAATTCTTTTGGGCGAATATTAGTGGAAGCTTTGAAATGTTCGTTGCCTAATCCGCCGCGACCGCCCTTAAGAAGTAGGGCGGTCGCTTCTTTCTCATCCAAGGAAATCTTCTTCTCCGTTTGAAGGTTAGTTAAGACTGATCCAATCGGAACATTGATAATAAGGTCGGCACCATCTTTACCATGCATGCTTTTTTTCATACCGCTTTCTCCGTTTTCAGCCTTAAATTCTTTTTTGTTTCGATAGTGAGATAGAATATTCAAATCGCTGACCGCTCGGGCATAAACGTCTCCCCCGCGGCCCCCGTTTCCTCCGGAGGGTCCCATGAATTCTTTACCTTTCTCATGCAGCCAGCGCACTACTCCGTCTCCTCCTTTACCGGCTTTAATATGAATTTTTAATTCGTCAACGAAAGGCATAATTTAATCACCTATGGCGATTTGAGCCAGTTTAGTGGCCGCTTCAAAATCCTTGGCAATCACTAAATGTCGGCCATTGTGGCAAAAGATGGCCCCCTTCACTCCCGTCACTTTCTCAAGTTCGGCGTCGCGTTTACCGCCCCAACTTTCTGGAAATAATTTCCGAGTTTTGAAAGAAACTCCTTCTTCCCGAATGCCGGCCACCGCCCATTCAGGTCGTCGACCATCGTTGGCCACGACATATAACGGTTCAGGAAAAGTATTTAGGATGTCTTTCCACGCGTAAGCATCTTTTATGACAATCATTCTTTTATCTGGCGCTTCCTTATAGGCTTCCAAAACATGACTCTTTCCTTCCAGGAAATGCTTCGCTCTGGTTATCTCCCGCGCCAACACTTCTTCCACTAACACCAGAACTTTTAGAAAGGCCATATCAATACTTTTATCTTTTTCTTTCCAAGTCGGAATGAAGGATGAAATGGCAGTCTCAAACTGATATGGTTTAACATTTTTATTAATTGATTCCACGATCTGAACGCCGTTGTCTTCCGCATCAATGGCCTGAATTAATTTCTCGTCTACCCGATCAGCCGCCTCCTGACTACTGCAAAGTTCCGCTCCATATTTTTTCCAGACCAGACCAAAACTGGCGTACGGTACTCCATTTGGCCGCGCCCCACCCCCACCTTTTTGGTGATGGTCAAATTTGTTAGATTCGGGATCTAAAACTCCGCCAATATCTACCACATAATCTCCAGTGTTGATTATTTCCGGGTCACGACTGCGAATAATTTCATATTTATCATTGCTTAAATCGAGATGGAGCAGCAGCGTAGCGACGGCAAATAATTCGTCGGGATGAAAGTTACCGCTGTGAGTGATAATTCGAACCTTCTTCATTTAGATTCAGTCTCGGCTAGAAGATGGTGCCCGAGATAGCTGAAAAGCGAAACGATCAGAGCCCCAAGAAAGGCGGCCAGAAAGCCGCTGACATCAAAACCTTTGACAAAAGTGGCAACTAGCCAAAAAAGCAATCCGTTGATCACGAAAGTAAAAAGGCCAAGAGTTAAGAGATTGATCGGTAAAGTTAAGAGGAGAAGAATTGGACGAAGAATAAGATTGATAAGACCGAGCAGAATGGCCACGATTAGAGCGGTGTAGAAACTGCTAATACTGATGCCGGGCACCACATAAGCGGCTACAAACAAGGCTAGAACGGTGATGAGTAAACGAATGATTATTTTCATATAAAGACTTTAACATGTTGGCACCTCCCCTCAAAGTGCGGTAGTTATTTGAAATATTTGACAATGCCATGACTCAAAGCGAAGGCCAGTGGCTTGGAGATGAACGATTGAATTTTATTGCTGATAGGATAAGAGCGATTAGCCGTAAAAAATTTATCATAGTCGTCTCTGTTATTTAAAATTTTCTCGGCAATATAATCTCCCAGAGCGACAGCCCAGGGAAGACCTGTAGCACCGCTAACATAGTAGACACTTTTCATTTTTGGATCTTGACCGGCAATCGGGACAAAATCTTTAGTTACTCCAATTAAGCCGGGCCAGCTGTATTCAAAAGTAATATCAGCCACACCAAATTTAATTTTTAGATATTTATGCATCTTTCGGATAACTCCTTCGAAATTCTCCTTCTGATTGGACTGATAGGTGTAAAGGAGGTTGGCCGCTCCGAAAAGTAGTCGGTTATCTTCCACTAAACGATAGTATTGATAAATGAGATCAGTGTCCCAGACCATTACTTCGTCAGACGGAAAAATTTTTTTAATCTGCTTTTCAGAAAGTGGCTGAGAAAGTGCCAAAAAAGTTTGAGCGTGATAGACCTCATTTTTGCGCAAGTTTAAATCCGGCAAAAATTTATCGGTAGCTACGATGATGTGTTTGGCCTTGACGGTGAAGTTGCCCGAATAATCGCAGACAACTTTACCGTCTTTAACCTCCGTAACGACAGTCTCTTCAAAAATTTCCACTCCTCTTTTCTCGAGTACTTCTTTCATAGCCTGACAATATAAATAGGAATTTAAACCAAAACTACCGCCGTAACGAACTCCGCCAAAATATTGATCCGTAGCTAGAACTTCCGGAAGTTTTTCCGGATGATATAAATCACTCTGATAACCGAGTTTTGTTCGAGCCTCGTGTTCATCTTTTACTTTTTTAAAAGATTTTTTGGAATTTGCTACAAACAAAGAATCTTGAACTCGGTAATCGCAATCAATATTGTGCTTCTTTATATTATCCCGAATAAGATCAAGGCCGACATTGACGAACTCTCTCATTTTCTTGGCTCCTTCGGGGCCGTATTTCTCCAGAAGATCGGCCAGCTGAAGTTCGGAATCCGGAGTCAAAAAACCGGAGCTTTTGCCGCTCGCCCCTCCCCCACAAAAACGACACTCTAGGACCATGACCTTTAAACCGGCCGCGTTTAATCTATCCGCGGCCGAAAGCCCAGACATCCCTCCGCCGACAATGCAGACGTCGGCGGAGGCATTCTGATCCAATCTCTTAATCGTCGGTTCTTTTTTGGTGTACCAATAAACTTCCTTTTTCATAGAGAAGGCCCAGATTTAGTACCTTTGCTTACGATATTCTTTAATTCTTCCAGGCTTTTCTCAATCTTTTTTATATGTTCTTCTGCCTCTACTTCAGCCTGAAGATCAATCTCAATTTCTTCCTCGGTTTTCTCAATTAATTTATGCTGCCGTCTAAGACCGCTAATCAAAATATTGTCTCCCACAAAGAAAGAGACAAATAATCCGGAGCCGAGAAGAATAATGATGCTGACAAGAAGCGAGACCCAGCCGTTCTGAATAATTGGAATCTCATCGGCAATAATCCAGACCCCCCGCCAGAAAAGAACGATGCCGACACCGCCGACGAAAGTATAGACAAAAGGGTGATGGCTAAGAGCGCTTCGAATGTGATCTTCCAAATGATCAAAAAATCGATAAAGTTTGCCGTGTTTTCTCATTTAAAAACTACTGATTGAATTGATCTGATCCACGTAATTATGCATGAAGGCTGGAATGGCAAAAACCAACCCGAGGAGCGGCAAGACAAAGAGAGCAATGGTGATAATCATGGTCCACATAAAATATTTGCGCAGTTTCTCTACCGACTGATACATCGCATCAATTTTTTGCTGCTGTTCGTCAATTTTAGCTTGAAGTTTTTGTAGTTCTGCCTCCATATGTTGATTATATCATTTAAAGAATTCTCGGCGGATTTTCATGACGTCCTGATGATAAGTAATTCCCTGCTCACGGCGAGGATACGGCATTTCAACATTAAAAGTAGCGGTCACTGTTTTGTTTTTAATTAAAATAATCTTTTGGGCCAAGGAGACAGCTTCTTCGATAAGATGTGAGACTAGTACAATAGTCTTCTGGGTTTTCTTCCAGATTTCAATTAAGTCATCGTGGAGTTCGGCCGTCGTCTTGGCATCCAAAGCGGAAAACGGCTCATCTAGAAGTAAGACCTGCGGATCGACTGCTAAAGCTCGGGCAATTCCCACGCGTTGACGCTGACCGCCGGAAAGTTCGGCTGGATACTTAGTTAAATAATCAATCATCTTAACCATCTCCAAATATTTTAAAACTTCCGTTCGAATTTTTGATTCGGAAATTTTAGCTTTAGCCTTTAGTCCAAAGGCGGCATTTTCGTAAACGGAAAGCCACGGGAAAAGGGCCCCGCCCTGAAAATCCATGGAGATGCTATCGGGTTTCTTTACTTCACCAGAACTCTCTTCCTCAAGACCGGCGATAATTTTTAAAATAGTGGTTTTTCCTGAACCGGATGGCCCAATTAAACAAAGGAACTGACTTTGCTCTACGATCAGGCTGACTTTCTCCAGAGCCACCTCGTGCGGATGAGTGTAGATCTTGCCGACGTTTTTAAATTCAATAATGGTCTCCATGAAAGTTATTCAAAGCGAAAGCGCTCGGCATAGCGCAATAATTTTTGCCAGACAAAAAAGTTCAAAAAGGCGATGGCTAAGATCATGAAAAGCAAAGCCATAACAAATAAATCATTTTGGCCACTAGCAGCAGATTGTACCAAGAGAGAGCCAAGGCCAAACAAATCGCCTGTATTGCTGCCGGCCGGAATATAAACATGCAAAACTTCGGCTACGATTATAAGATTCCAGCCTTGGGCCACCGCCAAAATTGAGCCGGTCACAAACTGCGGGAAAATGGCAGGCAAGATCACTTTTATTAAGTATGGCCAGCCACGCAAGCCAAAGACTTTAGCCACTCCTTTAATATCCTGCGGGATAATCTTCAGGCCTCCCACTAAAGTAAAGACTAGATTCCAGAGCATGGAAAGAAAAAGAATAAAAATGGCGGCGCCATTGAGAAAATTAAAACGGACAAAAAATATGATCAGGATGGGGAAAAAGGCCAGAGCCGGCACTGATTCCAAAATGTCAAAAATAGGCAGAAAGATTGATTCAGCTCGACGGTTAGAAGTGCAAAGAAGAGCCAGCGGGATGGCACAAATTAGAGCCAAAACATAAGCGATGAATAAACGCCCGAGAGTTAGAAGCAGAGCGCGGAATAAAAAGAAAAGTGAATCGGGCCCTGATAAAGTCGGAATAATGTGACTAAAAAGCGGTGTATTGGAGAAAAGGCGAAGAGCGATAAAGAGAATGAAAATAAAAAGTAACGGTCCCCACAGCAGAGTATAGAGTCGTTGGGAGAGCGAAAGCGGATAGCTGATAATTAGATGTCGATGATGATGACCAATATGCCGAGAGTTTCGCATTAATGTATTTTACTATAGATGTTTTAAAAAAGCGGGAAGTTGTGCTAGCCTAGAAACAGATGAAAATGAGATACTGCTTAGCTATGGTTGGCGTTTGTGTCTTTGCTTTAACATCCTTCGGACAAGACATTGCTCCACTTACTAACCCGGTCGGATTTTTCTTGGTCCCGGCTGACAAAGAAAGTGATGCCTACCCGGTGAGAAGTTATCGGATGGAAATCACTCAAATCTTTCCTGGTCTAGGAGATCCCAGCTTAATTGAGGAAATGGATAACGAAAGCGGAGAGTGGCACTCTATTTTCTTAAATAAGATTGGCCCACCACTCCAAACTGTCCGATTTCGATCGAAAGATCACAAAGAGTATCGGGTGATTATGATTCTTCACAAATAACGATGGCGAGTACTTCCCTGCTCACACCAGAGCGGGTTTTTATTTAAAAGGAAAAGGCGGCCGGCGAAGCCGGCCGCCTTTTCAAACCAACACTAAGCTACCGGATTTCGGCCTCGAATCAATCTAACTAGAATAACAATAATGGCGATTACCAAGAGGATGTGAATAAAACCTCCTAAGGTATATGAGGTTACAAGCCCCACTAGCCACAAGATAAGCAAGATAACAGCGATTGTTTCAAGCATATTTTTAAATTAAGTTAATAATGATAATCCTAACTCTCTTTTAGACGACTGAAAAGAGCCGTCCTTACCCTTCCTTCAAATCACCACTCTAACTTCATAATCTTGCCGTTAATCTTTACCCAGTAAAAAGCTCGATAGAAAAGGAAGGAAATTAAGCCCACATAAAAAATATTGAGAGCGGTGCTAAGCAGAAAATAATTTACATTAAAGACCCCGGTGTGAATTAAATCTCTCATCCCCTCAAAGACATAGGCTGATGGAAGAATGTAAGCAAAGTATTGGAGAAAATGCGGTAGAGCTGAAATCGGATAAAAGACGGCACTAAACGGCTGAAGAATAAAAATCAGAGTAAAAGCAATGATATTCGCTCCACTGCCAAAACGAAATGTCACACTAGTAGTCATGATTCCCAAGGTCCAGCCGAAGAGCAGCAGATTTATCATAAAAGGAATGGTGTACAGACCAAATTGCAAAATGTTGAATTTATATAAAAGCAGAGAGCCAATACCAAGAACGACGGCGCAAATAATGATTCGAATTAAGCCGAGAAGAAAAGTGGAAGCCAAGAATTCACTGATACGCATTGGAGTGACAAAAATATTCAGAAAATTTTTCTCCCAAACTTCCTCCATCATGGCAAAAGAAACCGCTTTTTGAGATTGACTAAGAAGATCCCAAAAAATGATAGCCCCGAGCAAAAGACTGACAATATTAACCCCGCCAAGCCCGCTTTTCTCCAAGTAAACGCTCAAAAAACCCCAAACCAGAATTTCCAAAATCGGCCAGAAGAAGAGATCCATCAATCTCGGCAGACTGCGTTTGTAGAGATAGAGATGTCTCATTAATAAAGCGTATAGACGATAGAATTTCATAGATTTAGATAAAAATTATTTAAACTTTAAATTTGAGCAGCCTCTGGAACTTTATCCGTCTCCCCTCTGGCAATTGCTAAGAAAACATCATTCAAATCATCCCGACCGTATTTTTTAATTAGATCAGCCGGTGCTCCATCATCTTTTAATTTACCATGATGGATGAAAATAGCCCGGTCACAGATTTCCTCCACTTCCTGCATATTGTGGGTAGTATAGAGGATGGTAACCCTTTTCTCCTTCTGAATTTTCTTTAGGAGCTGGCGCGTGCGATCGGCCACGTCAGGATCGAGAGAAGCGGTTGGCTCATCAAGAAGAAGGAGGGCGGGATCGTTTAAAAGAGCTTTGGCTAGATTAAGTCTGGTCAGCTGTCCTGTCGAAAGAGAAGAGGTTAGTTTTGGCAGAAACTCCTTGATGTTGAAATAGTCGGTAATCTCATCTATCTTTTGTTTGTAATCCTTAATGCCGTATAGTCGAGAAAAAGTATAAAGATTTTCCCAGACTTTCAGATTGGCCGGCAGTGCCACGTAAGGCGAAGAGAAATTAACCTTATTCAAGATTTCTTCCCGATGATGCTTCATATCTTTGCCGAAAAGTGAAATGGTACCGGAAGTCGGAATAATTAAATCCAGCAACATCTGAATAGTCGTAGTCTTTCCCGCACCATTGGGTCCCAGAAGTCCGGTGATTGTCCCCTCTTCCACGTTAAATGAAAGATTGTCGACAGCGGTAAAGTCGCCGAATTTTTTAGTTAAATTTTTTACTTCCAAAACTGCCATGAAATTATCTTAGCATTTAAAAATGAAAACAAAAATCGTAACTCTTTAGACATTTAGTAATCAAAAAGCTAAAATATTAAGATGATTATTTTTCTGATTGCCATCGCTGCCTTTATTGCTACCTTGCTCGGCGGTCTGTTTGCTCTGAAATTTCGAGACAAACTTCATCTCATTCTCGGTTTTAGCGCCGGCGCCGTCATCGCCGTGGCGTTTTTTGATCTTTTGCCCGAAGCGATAAATCTCGGTAACTCTTATAATGTTAGTACCATTACCGGCATCGTGGCTTTGGGATTCATCGTTTACACCATCTTGGATCGATTTGTTATTCTTCATTCTCATCACGATGAGCATAATCATTCGGGAGATCTCGCCTCACCGCGAAGAGGCGTTCTCGGAGCCGGCAGTTTATCTATTCACAGTTTCTTGGATGGAGTGGCTATTGGCTTAGCCTTTCAAATTTCAGCTGCAGTGGGCGCAGTTGTGGCCATCGCCGTTTTAGTTCATGATTTTTCTGATGGCATCAATACCGTCAATCTCATCTCCAAAAATGGCGGTAGCCGTAAGGATGCCTTCCGATGGCTTGTGGTGGATGCTCTGGCTCCAGTGCTTGGAGTAACTTCCACTCTATTATTTAGTCTACCGGAGAGCGCTTTGGGGATAGTTCTGGCTACTTTCTGCGGATTTTTTCTCTACATCGGTGCCACCGATCTTCTGCCCGAAAGTCATCATGGTCATCCAACATATTGGACCACTTTGATGACGGTAGTTGGAATGACGGTGCTTTATTTGGCTATTAAGTTGATTGGGTAAATAGAAAAGCGGCGGCCTACGATCCGGCAGCCGCTTCTTTATTTTTAGACAAACTCTTATCTACCTTTTTGAAAAGATCTTCTTTAGTGCCCTCATTTAAGATAATTAAATCTGCTTCATCCATTACTAAATCAACTTCATGACTTCCCTGATCCTTAGCTTTTTCTCGCTCTTCTTCTTTTTTAAATTGCTCAAAAGAAATTTCATCCCCTGTTCTTTTTCTCTCTTGAGCCCATTTGTAACGAATCTTTAAGGGAGCGTCGACGGCAATTAACTGGAACTTATTCCCTAACTCCTTTCTGAATATTTTAACTTCCTCCCTGTTCCTAATTCCAGAAATTACAGTATTGCCTTTTATCCTTTTAATGGTTTCGTGAGACAAATATCCATTTCCGTGTTTCAAACGCATTTTAGAAACAAAGTCATGTATGTTTGCTCGATGGGTAGCAAGGTTTAATTTATGCATTTCCTCTCGCAGGATATCTCCTCCTGAAATCTTGATAAAACCTTTGGACACAAGGTAATCTGCCACTGTATCTTTACCAGAGGCTGGATGTCCGGTGATGCCTATAATTTTATTATTTGCCTTCATTAATTAACTTTTGATGCTCTTCCGTATTCTTTAGACCGCAGTTTTTGAACTTCTTGCCGGAGCCGCAGAAGCAGGGGTCGTTGCGGCCAATTTTTGGAAGATGTGAGGCAGTGGAAGAGGCGGGGGCGGCCGAATTCGCCCCCGCCACATTTAGAGGTGAAGCCTGCGGCTTCAACTCCATAGTGGGAACTTGCACGCTAAAAGCAAACTGACCGCTCCCCATATTCGGAATCGCCTCTAAAATAGAAAGATTAATCGACTGCTGCATCTCTTTAAATAATCGCAAGCCTTCGCGCTTATATTCCACCAAGGGATCACGCTGACCATAAGCTCGTAAATTTACCGAGCTTCTCATATAATCCATCACTTCCAGATGATCCACCCAAAATAGATCAATAGTCTGCATGAAAAGTCGGCGCAAGGCCTGATAGAATTGCTCTTCTCCAAGCTCTGTCTTTTTCTTTTCAATTTTTTCCAGCTCTTCAGGTGTAGCTTCCGACTTTACTTCATTTAAAAATTCCTCAATGTCCTCACGATTTCCCATGAGAATCTTTCGCCGTCTTTCATACACCACTTTTCGTTGGGAATTCAGAACATCGTCATATTCCAAAACATGTTTTCTGGCATCAAAATTAAAACCTTCAATTTTCGTCTGGGCATTCTCGAGCGCTCTGGTAATTAATCGGTTTTCAATCGGCTGATCTTCCGGAATGCCAAAACGCCCCATCATATTTTTGATGGTGTCAGTTGCAAAAATACGCATCAAGCTATCTTCGAGAGAGACGAAAAATTGAGTGGTTCCCGGATCCCCTTGTCGACCCGAACGACCGCGAAGTTGATTATCAATTCGCCGCGCTTCGTGACGCTCCGTTCCCAAAACAAATAGTCCGCCAAGATTCTTTACTTCTTCAGATTCGGTACTGTCGGCAATGGCTCCTCCCAATTTAATATCCACTCCGCGGCCGGCCATGTTAGTGGAAATAGTCACAGCTTTGCGCTTGCCGGCTTCGGCAATAATTTCTCCTTCCCTTTCAGCGTACTCGGGTTTAGCGTTAAGGATCTGATGCTGAATACCTTCCCTCTTCAGATAGGCCGATAGTAATTCATTCTTTTCAATAGAGACCGTACCGACTAAGACCGGCTGACCCGCCTCGTTTAATTCCTTGATCTTTTTGGCAATAGCCATGAATTTACCCTTTTCAGTTTGGAAAATGAGATCGTTAGCGTCTTTTCTAACTACTGGTTTGTTAGTAGGTACTTCTATTACTTCAAGTCCGTAGACTTTAAAAAATTCCTCGGCGTTGGTTTTGGCCGTACCGGTCATTCCCGAAAGTTTCTCATAGAGGCGAAAATAATTTTGAAAAGTAATAGAAGCATAAGTACGCGATTCTTTCTGTACTCTCACCCCTTCTTTGGCTTCAACGGCCTGATGAAGTCCTTCAGACCAGCGCCGACCGTGCTGAAGACGGCCGGTAAATTCATCCACAATAATCACTTCGTTATCCTTGATGACATAATCCTTGTCTCTTTCAAAAAGAGCGCGAGCCCGCACAGCAGTTTCAAGATGATGAACATACTTGATACCTTTTTCGGTGTAAATATTTTCCACTCCCAGCAACTTCTCGGCCAAGTCAATTCCTTCATCAGTTAAAGTAATAGCTCGAAGTTTTTCATCCACAGTAAAATGTTTTTCTTTTTCCATCTTGCGAGCAATGGAGGCAAAGGTGCCGTAGAGATCTTCCGATTCAGTGGTCGGCATGGAAATAATGAGGGGCGTTCTGGCTTCGTCAATCAGAATAGAATCCACTTCGTCCACAATGGCAAAGTTATAGGGTCGCTGACGAAGATTGCGAATGTCATATTCAATATTGTCGCGTAGATAATCAAAACCGAATTCATTGTTGGTGCCGTAGGTGATGTCAGCATTGTAAGCCTCGGTACGACTGCAGGGTCGAAGGAACTCGTAGACCACTTTGAAAGCGGCTACTTCGTCTCGTTTCTCATCCAACTCGCGATGAGTCGGATCATAGATATAAGAAGAGTCGTGATTAATGACTCCGACCGATAGTCCCAAGAAAGAATAGATCTCTCCCATCCAAACTGCGTCTCGACGTGAAAGATAATCGTTGACGGTGACAATGTGAACGCCTTTGCCTGTTAGGGCGTTTAGATAGGAAGGCAGAGTCGCCACTAAAGTCTTACCTTCTCCGGTTTTCATTTCGGCAATCTTGCCTTCGTGAATGATCATTCCTCCGATTAATTGAACGTCAAAGGGACGCTGTTTGACTGTGCGCTTGGCTGCTTCGCGAACGACGGCGAAGGCTTCGGGAAGGATCTGCTCAAGCGTCTCGCCTTCGGCGAGACGCTTTTTAAACTCTGAAGTTTTCCCTTTCAGGGCCTCATCTCCTAACGCCGAAATTTCCGCTTCCAAAGCGTTTACTTCTTCAACTTTTGGGCCATAAGTTTTTAAAACTTTAGCGCTAGAGTCACCAAAGAGACTTTTCAGCGAAACCATAGGAAATCACTATAGCATAAAAAAATAATGCCCTCGACGCGCTTCGCATCGAGGGCATAAATCTTAAACTGCAATCTGAGACAGAGAACTTGAACTACTTGCGAGCGACGAACACGAAGAGGTCGTCAGCGGCCCAGAAGTGACCCGGCTCGCCAAGGTGGCCGCAGAGCCACTGCCCGACATCATTGTGAGCAACATCGAACACGAGCGGATAGCCGTCCGAATCCCGAATATACTCCATTCCGATCCAGAGGCATTCACCACGGGGCTGATCCTTGTATTGCAACCGAAGTTGCGGACCAACTTCAGCCGGACAGAGTCCTAGACCGATTTCTTTGGCACGAGCATAAATGTCTCTTTGGATGGCGCCCTCTTTGAAGTAAAGATCGGCAACTGAAACTACAACGAGGTCGATGTTGTGCATCTTTTTAGCAACTGTGAAATCCTTCTGATCAAGAACATTGTTTCCCCAGCCATTGATACGATACCCATCGTTTTTTAAGTCACGACGAAAATCGTCAGCGGTCCGTAGCGGTGTTCCGATAACAATACTCTTCCAAACTTTAAAGTTTGCTTTAAAGTGTGGTAGAATCAGACGCCGAAAGTCGTCGCGTTTGATCTTGCCGAAATCAGAAGTGGCAATTGCTTCGGCAAAGTCGGCAAAGTGACCGCTTTCTAAGACGCTTTGAAGTTTTTTATGATTGACTCCTTTATCGTCCAGGATTCGGATTATCTTTCCAAGCTGATTTGGTGTAAACACTATACTGTCATCTTTCTTCATGTGGATTCCTCCAGTTGAACGCTGTCTTCCTTTCGGAAGGAGCCTAGTTTAGGTTGATGTTGCCTTACTTGTATAAGGAACTGTTCTTCAATAATATACCATATTTATCTAAAAAATCAAGTCGCTGACAAAACAAAAACCCCTCTTTTGAGGGGTTTTTGTAAGTAGGAAGAAGATCCTTATCTTCGTCGGCGCTTGGCGGCTTTCTTGGCCTTTCGCTTTGGAGCCTTTCGCTTTGCGGCTTTTCTCTTTTTCTTTGCCATAGATTTTTTTATCGTCTTCTTCATTTCCATCCCTCTAAAGAAGTTGCGAATGAAACGAATCCGACGAGAGATTATTTTTTAATAGGTTTTCCGATAAAAATTTTTCGACCCCTGCCTAATCCCTTAAAACAGGAACAAAAATTTTTCCGAAAACTTAATATAATTATCTAACACTGACACTCAATTACAATGGCTTAAGCAATTTAAGTGTGGATAACTACATTTTGGGAACAGGAGAGTTTTTGAACAAATTACAGAAATGTTTTTGAAACTTTTCAGTAAAAATAAAATTTGAGAATTATTTTTAATTTCTGGTTGTGTTAGAAATCTAGTAAAACATCTCGAAAATTTTCAATCCGATCTTTTTTATTTATCTTAATTCCTTCTTTTTTATAAAGTGCCAGTCGCCTCTTCCGATGACGAGCGCTTACCCAAATCCGTCCATCAGAATAAACAATGCGATGGAAAGGGATTTTGGCTCCCCGCTCATATGCCTTGCCTAAAATAGCTGTTACTGAACGAGCTGATTGTCTGCCGCCTCCGGCGGCGCGGGCAATGCGCCCGTATGTACTGACTCGGCCGGCCGGAATTGAAAGAGCGATTTTCACTACCCTCTCACTAAAAGTGGTCATTAGTGAACGACGATACAGTTCTGGTAGAGATTTCCCCCTACATTTAAAGAAGCTTCGTCCCCTTCCACATAGAAGGAGTTTTTGGCAGATTCAAAGAGGTGGGGGCTCGAAGTACTCTGGTTTAAGGTCATTTCACTTTTATCACTAAAGACAATTCTGACGTTCGGCTGATTAAAATAAGCGGTGAAAGTTTTGCCGGCATCACATTTGAAAGTGCTAGAATTCTGAAGATTAGGTGTGTAATCTGGGCCGGTACTTCCTCGTATGACCGTATGGATATTCACTGTTCCGGAAGTCTGTCCAGAAGTCTGATTGGCTGATTGAGATTGATCTGTTGAAGAAGTGGCCGTAAGTGAAGTATTTATATTAGAAGCAACATCTGCACGATGCGAATGTAGATAGAAGCCACCGCCAATTGCTAGAGCGGCTACAATGATTATAAGAAGAGGAATAATAAAACCTTTTTGGGAATTTTTCATAAGATAATGATTAATGAGTGATTATTTTTTCTCGACGACAATTGAGCATTTAGTAAGCATGGCTGCCGCTGCTCCAACGGCAGCCAAAACCGGGGCAATAATGACACCAATAGCTCCCACAGTTAAAGGAATTTCCAAAATACTTTCTCCTTTCTCATTTTTAATACTGATGCGACGAATATTACCCTGACGAACCAATTCCTTCACTTTCGCCAGAAGTTCCTCGCCGTTAATTTTAAATTCTTCGGTAGCCATCAGGAAATTATAGCACTTTTTAATTTGAGGTGGCCGCTTCGCGGCCACCTCCTCCTAACTCTTAGAAATCCTAAAAGTAAATCGATAGTCGTTTGGACTGATCGGGGCACTCGCCTTTTTTATCGGCGCCACATTGATAAGCTCTCCCGTCCACCCATACATATTAATCGGTTTATTAAGTTCTGCTGTTTGGGTAGTAAATAGCTGTCTTTGCTGGAGCTTGATATTAACCTTGACAGTTCCTGCCCAAATACAATTAACATCTACCGGACAGCGGCTATCTTCTACTACCTCTACAACCGTGGCAGTAATTCCACTTCTAGTTACGCTCTGATTTAGTCCGACCGTAAATGTGTCCGGACTAACTGCGCCGATGGAAGTGGTTGAAGAAGCGCTGGAAGTTGAAGTGGGCACAAATGGATTTGGAGAAGAGGTGGCGGAATAGTCGGTAGAAGTAGCTTCGCCTCCCAAGCCGCTAAAGGTAGTAGCACCCCTATTCATCAAATACAAAAGAGTGGCTAAAAGCACAATAATGATAATCAACCAGATAAGAAGCCTTTTTGTCATATTATATTCGACTCTTTAATTAGTTTAATCTTACACCCTAGCCGTCTCGGACATCAATGCATATATTTTTCGAACGGAATTCGGGTTGCGAATGGTCATCTGCCGATAAAGCTCGCTGCCAACCATCCTTTTTACAATCCGACTCTTGTTAAAATTTTTCCGATCTATCCTCCAGATTAGGGCACCCTTTACGTATTTAATATCTTCGATTTTCGAATTGAAGGGCAGCTCCTTCACCAGACTCTTCTTATCAATTCCCCGCCACAGAAACATTACGTCGCATTTCACCTTCTCATCATTAATCCAGATTTTCGGAATGGTTTTGACTATTTTTTTAATCTCTCCGAGGTTCTTCAATAGCACTCTGATAGGCATTTTAAAATCTTTCTCTATAGTTTTCTCAATCTTTCTGGTCAGATTTTTCTCATTTTTTGACATGGCTTGAAAAATAATATTGCCGGAATTAATAAAAGTTTTAACATTTGAAAAACCCAACGCTCTGAACGTTTCCGCCAGTTTCTTCATCTCCACTTTCCGATTACCACCGACATTGATGCCGCGAAGGAGAGCTACATACGTCATAAGAATCCATTTATAGAAATAATATTAACTAATTTTAAATAAAAAGACTCGTCTTCTGCTTGCGCATGATGACTGAGTCTGACTTAACCGAGAGAATACTTTTTAGGCCAACACTTCGTTGTACTCTCGTAACTCGAGGCGATTCGTGAATGGATCGAACTGGTAGGTTGTAACACCACAGTTCTTGGGCGATTGCCCCGGAGGCCACTTCTCCGCTTGATCATATTCCCAATGCTCAAGAAGAGCTCGGAAGCATCGGATGGTTCCTCCGTGAGTCACCACCAAAACCTTCTGTCTGGGTTTTGTCCGAAAAATCATGTCCAGAAAGAGTTCGACTCGACTACACATTTGAGCCAAACTCTCACCACCGGGCGGAGCGGCCATAAAACCTCCGAATGTCTCCCAGTATTTTCGCAGATATGGGAAATTCGTTTCCACCTCTTCCTCAGTCATGTCATAGGTATATCCCGGATCGCGTTCCCGAATCTGCATTCGCTGACGCAATTCGATCTTTTCACGTTCCTCGTTAGTGTACGCTTGAAGAATCCCCTCTCGCGTGCGATTCGTACGAAGGTAACCTGAAGTGTAAGCGTAGTCGAAAACTCCGAATCTTTCACGAATTTTTGATCCTAATCGCAGAGCATGCTCCCAGCCTGCCTCCGTCAGATCGATCTTGTGATCTGGAATTCCGACCACCTTACTTCGGGCATCGTCATCGGCAAAATATGTTGAGCCCTTCTTTGCTTCGTTCCGAAGTGATTCTGCGTGGCGAACCAGCACCAGAAGCGCTGGCCGGCGCATTACTTTATCTTTGTCCATTAAATTGTTCTTTCTTTTGTTGTTCTAATTCGAAATTAACACCTTAAGACAAGAGTGTCAATTTCATTTAAGAGTTGCTTTTAGAGCAGTGTTGGAACTATTTTTGAAAATATGATAAGTTCGAAATAGAAATCAACAAAAGAAAGAACATAATAATATGGGGATGCCAAACAACCTTGTCTTAGTCCGACATGGTGAATCCGAAGGAAACATTGCCGTGGCCCGCTCCAAAAAGGGCGATCACAGCGCATACGAAGGCGACTTCAAAAATCGTCACAGCTCCTTGTGGAGACTCTCTGCTTTAGGAGTTAAACAAGCCCAACTTACCGGTGAGTGGATCAGAGAAAACGTCACTCATATCAGACCTCAATTCCACCGATTCTATACATCGGAGTATCTGAGGGCGATGGAAACAGCCGCCTTGCTGGATATACCTGAGGCCAAGTGGTTCACGGAATTCTATCTTCGTGAAAGAAACTGGGGATCACTCGACAGGGTTTCGGTGAAAGAACGAGAAGAAAAGTTCCAGGAAGCGATGATGGAAAGAGAGATTGATCCGTTTTACTGGACTCCTCCCAATGGCGAATCGCTAGCGGAGCTTTGCCTGCGGGTTGATCGAGTGCTTAATACCCTCCATCGAGAATGTAACGGTCAGAACGTTATCATCGTTTGTCACGGTGAAGTGATGTGGGCGTTTCGAGTACGACTGGAGCGTATGTCTCAAGAGCGTTTTCGAAAGTTGGATCAATCGAAAAAGCCAAGTGACAGGATCCACAACTGTCAGGTCATTCACTACACCAGAATCAATCCATTTAGAATCGGAGCTCCTACCTCTTCCTATCTAAGTTGGATGCGATCAATCTGTCCGTGGAACTTAAAGTTCTCAACCAAGTGGCACCAAATTAATCGCCTCCGATACTCCAACGAGGATCTACTGGAGAGAGTGAAGAAAACCAAACCGCTAATACACTGAGAGATTGACCGAAAACACGAAAGTGTGAGTAGGTTATTTTATTTTTTGAGCTAGCTGTTTGAGGCGATGTTAGAACCTATCTTAGGTTGACTCAATCTTTTCTTTAAATTAACCTGAGGGAAGATGAATGCAATTTGTTGGCTTCTGGGCCATAGAGTTAAAGGCAGGCTGCTTCACATTTGGATTGATCCAAACAAAAGACCAGTTTGGGAAATATGCTGTTGGAATTGCCCTGAAGACTGGGATTGCCGGAGACATGTTTGGCAGACGTGGTGTACAAGATGTCTAGCCCCTGGCAAATATCTTGATAAAAGAAATCTCTACCAGAGAACCGTTCCTTGCTGGATTAATCGTTGGAGAAACCGAATCTTCTTTGCTGTAATGCCATTAATTTGGCAATGGAGGTATCGACGAGAAAACCGAGAGTTTGAGCTAATTACTATCGGTTGGCTTGACGGCCGAAGTGCTCTTGCAACAGCTTTAAGCCAGAAGGAAAAGAATCCCGTTAAAGTCGCTGATATGGTTGAATATCTCAACCAAAAAGCTAAAGAAAAATTTAGGGCCTTCGACGACCGATAATTAAATATTAATCGGTCATTTTATTTAATTTCACTAGCTGCCCGTCTGGTAGGAGGTTGGAATTTTCTATAATTCCCTTACTACTTCCTCGTGTTCTTTTGTCCAATAATCTGAAGCCAGTCTGTTCTGCCAACGGTTTTGATATTTCGATACATAACATTTAATTTACAAATTCTAAAGTAATTCTCAAGCTCATCCATTCGATAATAACTAAAAAATCTCGCGTAATCATATCCGTAGTCATTCTCTGTCACAATTTCTTCTTCTCTTCCATTAGGACGCATCCCTTTTACAGCAATATAAATATATCCGTTTACTTTCAAAACTGAAACGAGTCTTTCTATAACGTCCACAATTTCTTTTTTTGGTATATGCAGGAGAGAGGCTTGGGCAAAGACTCCATCAAAATGAGTCTTCAGAGTCCCAACATCTTTCATATCCATAATATGAAAAGTGGCGAGTGGAGCTTGTTGTTCTGCAATTTCTAAAAGTTTCTCTGAAAAATCTACTCCGATGACTTTCATTCCTCGATCGATTAAATACTTTGACTTAACTCCGGCTCCGCATCCAGCATCTAGGACTACGTCACCAGACTTTAGCAATGAGATAAAATGATTAGTACCGTCAATCCACCAATCATCAAGGTGATGATCTTGGAACCAATCTGTGGCGATTTTATTATAGGTCTCCTTTAGATTCACCTATTAATTATATACGAGCGGCCGTCTGGTAGGAGGTTGAACTTTCTTATCTGTATGGTAATGTCGAATTAGAAGGAGTTAGATCTTGAAATTAATCTTACCAAAAACCTTAGTGCCAGACTCAGAAATTAATGGCGGCATATTCTTTCTCGCTGGTCCCATTAAGGGAGGAGATGATTGGCAGAAGGATTGCTGTGAACTACTGGAGCAAAAAATTGGTCCGGACGTGACCATAGTCAATCCTTGTCGATACGCGGAGGACCACCCTCTCTACCGATATAAAATGGCCGGAAATGAAAACTATTTTCCCCGGCAGACTCTTTGGGAAAGACATTACTTGGCTCGTGCTTCTGTGGGGGGATGTATCCTTTTCTTTTGTCCTTGCCAAAGCTTAACGAATCCGAGAAAGGATAATCAACCGTATGCTCGCGACACCTACGGGGAATTGGGTGAATGGCGAGGTCGTTTGATGAATAACCCAAACTTGAATGTTGTGGTTGGAGCTGCCACTGGATTCCCCGGTTACAGTGTGATCCAGACAAACTTTAATGAGGCGCTGAAAACTCATTTCCACATTCATGTCTCTTTGGATAAAACCGTTGATGCCGCAATCGAGAAATCTCATCTCGCTATCATCCCCGAGTGATAGCGATTTTATTTTTTGCTGCGGGTCAGGGAAAAGATTTCACATTGTCGGAATATTGGAGTGTGGAGGCTCTTTAGCCATAGAATTACTCTCCCCTGCTGGTATTGTTCGAGAGTTCGCTGACACAACACCGAGTAAAATTTTGAATATGAAAATATATTCAAAATTTTACTTGCTGCGGGTCAGGGACTCGAACCCCAATACCATGCTCCAGAGGCATGTGTCCTACCATTAGACGAACCCGCAATATAATAATTGTAACTGATTTGTCAGGCACTCGGTCACAAATAATTTTCTGCTGAAAATTTTCGCGACCCCGCCTCACTCGCCCAAAGCCGTTAAGGCGAACTCCGGCCTTGCGCTTGGGCCCCACCCCAAGCTCACCCCAATGCCATGCTTCAGTGAGGCATTCCTACATTAGACGAACCCGCAATGTATGAAAGAAGCAGCCGCCAAAGGCGGCTGCTTCCAAGATATCGTTTTTTTAAATGAAAATCAATTCATTTAGTGGCTCTTCCTCCCCAGATTATGGGTGATTCGGCGTTTGACGTTCTTAATCTCTAAACGCTTCTTAGTCTTTTTTGATCGGCCGGTCTTATTGCGAATATCAACTGATGCTCTTTTAGCCATGTAATTAAAATAAATTATTAATCTAAAAAGAAAAAACCGTCCTCTGGACGGTTTTTTCTTTAAGGTTAGGCTCGGGCTACGTTTGTAGCGGATGGGCCTTTGTCACCATTTGTGACGTCAAAAGTGACGGCATCGCCGGTTTTCAACTCTTCAAATGTAACACCTTTTAGTTCCTTGGAGTGAAAAAACAGATCCTTTTCCTCGCCTTCGCGAGCAATGAATCCATATCCTCTATCCGTCAGAGTTTTAATTGTTCCTGTCATAAGATTTTTAGACTTCAATACTGAAGACTCGACTGCGTCTCCGATAACTTATCTTCATTACTAATTAATGAAGATATGTTCTCGAAAGTTAAGTCAGTCGTCTAAAACGGCCTCAATAAACCAAGGAGATTAGTTATGCTCTCATGTTAGCAGGAAATAAAAGATTTGTCAATCTTTCTTCTATTTTTTCTTGGTGCCGGCCGCTTTAATAAAAGCGGTAAAAAGAGGATGCGGTCGCAATGGTCTGGCTAAAAATTCGGGATGAAATTGAGTGCCGAGAAAAAACGGATGAGCTTCTTTTGGTAATTCGGCGATCTCCATCAATTTACCGTCAGGTGAGGTGCCAGAGAAAATCAGACCGGCTTTTTCCAGTGGCTCAATATAATTATTGTTTACTTCGTAACGATGACGGTGCCGTTCGGAGACTCGAGCTTCGCCGTAAGCCAAAGCCGCCACAGTCCCCTTCTTTAATTTGCACGGCCAAGCACCCAGTCGCATTGAGGCACCGTATCTTCCCTCTTCCATATGTTTTTTCTGGTGCTCCATTATGTCGATAACCGGATTTTTAGTTTTTGGTTTGATCTCGGTAGTATGAGCGTCTTTTAATTTCAAAACATTTCTGGCAAATTCCACTACCATTAACTGCATTCCGTAACAGAGACCGAGATACGGAATCTTATTCTCGCGGGCAAATTGAATCACCTTTAGTTTTCCATCTATTCCAGTTTCTCCGAAACCGCCCGGAACCAAAACGCCGTCATAATTTTTCAATTCTTTTACTTTAGCCGGACTAGCTTCAAAATGTTTGGAGTTAAGCCAAGTCAATTTCACTTTTACTCCCGCTTCGTAGGCCGAGAACTTGATGGCTTCAATAACAGAGACATAGGCATCAGAAAGAACGAAGTTCCCCGTATCAAAGTATTTCCCGACAACTGCAATATTAACTGTCTTTTTGCCATTTTTGGAGCGACGGACGAAAGTTGCCCAATCTTTTAGATTAGTTCCGCGCTTTTTAAGTTTCAACAGGTTGGCAATATGATCTCCTAATTTATCTTTCTCGAAATTCAGAGGCACATCATAAATACTTTCAATATCGGGAGCGGAAATGACATTCCCCGCCGGAATATTGCAGGAAATGGCCAGTTTTTCCTTGCGTTTCTTATCAAGTGGCACTTCGCTGCGGGCAATAATCAAATCCGTCTGTACTCCATAGGAGTTGAGTTGGCGAATAGCATTCTGGGTTGGTTTAGTTTTCATCTCGCCGATATTGTTTGGGATCGGCAGGAAACTAACCATAATAAAAAGAACGTCTTCCGGATGCTTCACTTTAAGTACGCGGGCAGCTTCAATAAACATGATGTTCTGATAGTCGCCTACTGTGCCACCAATTTCAATAATAGAGATATCGGATTTGTTACTACGGGCCGCATTCTGGTACCGATGAATGATTTCATCTCGAATGGTGTCGGCGTCAATGCATCGGCCGCCAAAACCGAGAGCTCTCTCCTTATCAATCACATGTTTGTAAATCATGCCGCTTGTCATGTAATCGGCGTTGGAAAGATCCCGGTTCATGAAGCGTTCGTAATTGCCCATGTCCTGATCAGTTTCCAGACCGCTATTTAAAACAAAAACCTCACCGTGTTCGGTGGGGTTCATGGTGCCGGCATCAACATTCAGATATGGATCGACTTTGATGATGTTGACGTTGAAACCTTTGGCGGCAAGGATAGTGCCGATAGAAGAGGTAGTGATACCTTTGCCGACGCCACTCATGACGCCTCCGATGACAAAGATATACTTATGGGTTCCTCGCATTAATTCATTCTACTGGAAAGCTCCGGATCGGCAATTGTGGATATCTATTCCGATTGACTTAATGACGAGGGATTGTAATATCAAATACAGAATGACTAGTCCTGCTAAAAAAGCGTTAGCTTTTGCCATTGTCTTTTTACTTCTAGGAGGTGCCTTAGCGTTAGTCGTCGAGTACCGTTTATGGGAGTATCATTTACATTTATGAGAAACCCCGACGAAGAATCTCAACCCGCTCTGACTATCCTCGCCTCTCTCAGTATCGGCATTTGCTTTCTCTTCATCTTCATACATCTATGGGCGGCCCGTCTCAAAACCGAAAGACAGACTGAGGCAAAAAGAAAAAACTAGGAGCTGGTGCGATGAGAGCACCAGCTATTTTATTTAGAAAGAGCGGCGCCTGCGGCGTCGCTCTTTTCTTCCCTATTCTGCCCATTTATGGTTAGCGGGTGCTAGCTCCAAAGTAAACATCTTATGTGAGTGCAGCCGCTAACCGTAGATAGGTACAATTCCCCCGTATTATACCGAGACCGGTGCCCAAAAACTAGTCAGTTTTTGGGCAGCTTTATAGAGAGGGTTGACGATGTTGCATTTTAAGGCGAAGTATGCTATACTATAGGCAATGTGAGAGCTGATTATTAATGGTTAGCTCACCACAAAGTAAACATCGCAAAAGGGCCGCCGCAAGGCGGTCCTTTTGTTTTCTAGTCAAGAAAGCCGCCTACGGCGGCTCTCTCTACTTAATAGGCAACGGATTCTTCCCTGCCCTAATCTGGCTAATATAGCCATCAAGCTGGCTAAGATATTCCGGATGAACTTTCTCCAACTTTTGAATCTCTAAAATAGCGGCATTGGACTGGCCCATTACCATGTAGAAACCGGCTGCTCCTAAATAATTCTGCGGATCACTGGAACTTGCTGCCTGTCGAGCGTGATAAATATCGATTGCGCTCTGATATTGTTTGGCTATGAAGTAGGCTTTCAATAATCGGTCATCATTTAAAACTGTCATGTCAGCGCCCTGAAGAAGGTTTTTAGCTTCGGCGAAATGCCCGGTATAGATAAGAGTCATGGCGTAAGTGGTATGCGCCTCATCATATGAAGGAGCCGAGTCATAGGCTTTCTTTAAAATATTTAAAGAGTCATTGTTATCTCCTTGAGCCAAATAATTTAAACCCAATTCAAACATAATTGACTGCTTGGCTGGAGACAAGGACAGAGCCTTCACCAGATATCCATTAGCTTTCTTAAGCGAGTCTTGATCTCCAACGTGATCTAGGGCATAGCCGTAAAAAAGAAAGTATCGAGCGTCATTGGGTGTCCGTTTCAGCTGATCATCCATTTGATTTTCGGCGAAAGTAATGATTTTGGTTTTTGTACCAACATCTAAATTTTGATCCGAAGCAACGGCTGGCAGAACTAAAAGTATTTGCTCGCGAGCTTCAGCTGAACCAAAAGTGTGTGGGATAAGAGCTCTCTGGAAATCTGAATAGATGGCGCCGACATTACCTGACTGTTCATCAAGCAAGGCTTGAATAAGAGCGGCGGAAGCAACGTAAGGGCGATAGACTCCAAACCACAGAGCGCAGATCGCCACAATGACAACAATTGGAGCCAGAGCAAAGTTGGCGACATCAGGATGAATAGTCCGATGATTTCTAACGGCATGAATGTGTTCAAACTGCACTCGATTAATGTAAGCCATCATACTGAAGAAGAGAATGTAACTCGTTATGCTGTCGAAGACGAAGAAGTTGTGAATGAAATAGGCGATCAAGAGACCCGTTAAGATGGCTTTCTCTTCCAAATTAAAATCGCTATTTCTTTTCTTCCACAAGGCATAAATTAGGATGCCGAACATAGCTAAATATGAAAGCAGGCCAAGAATACCGCCTTGCGTCAGCCAATCTAGAAATACATTGTGGGCTCGGTCAAACCATTGCTCCTGCCCATACATGGCCGGTGTGTAATAAAAATTGAAAATATAGTTGAAATTTTCCTGCCCCCAACCAAGAATTGGCCGTGCCTCAAAACCTTTGAGAGCCGCTCCCCAAATAAGCAGACGTCCACCTCCTCCAGCCCCCGATTCGGCATATTCTTTGATATGACCGGTTAAGAGAGCGTCCACCGGCTCGGTTAAGCGAGAAAATGATGAGTGATTCTTTATTAAAGGAGTGTTCTGAAAAGCTACAATGAAAACCAGAGCCACAACTATTAATCCCAAAAGAGAGCGGCCGGCATATCGAATAACTTTTTCTTCCTTTTTAGAGAAAGCAAAAACTATGGCAATTAAAACAAAACCACCTCCTACTCCCAACAAGGCACTTCGCGTACCAGTTAAAAGTAGAATGTAGAAATCGAAGATAATAGCTAGAACATATCCCCCACTGATCCATTTCCAATTTGCACTTCGGCTTCTCACGGCACGCATCATATAAATGAGCAGCAAGAAGATATTGAAAATCATCAGAGCGCCAAGGTAGGTGGAATTACCAAGAGTGGCATCTATTCGTTCTATGCCACTATGAAAATGCTGGTAGAGTCCGACAAAACCAAGAACAATTCCAATTGCAAAGATGAGGTGAAAAAGACGATTCCACAATTTCCGACTGTTTAAAAGCGAGCTGGCTACGAAAAATAGAGCCCAAAGATGGAGAAAGGTAATGTAACCTTCCATTCGCTCAAAGTTACTCCAGAAACTTTTGTAAAAATTTTCACCAAAAAGATCGGCAAAAAACATGATGACCATGAAAAGGCTGACGGCGATAACAATCGGGCTTCGCCAACGTGGTCGGTAATTAGTATCTCGAAAAGCTAAGATGGCCCAACAGACGAAAGCAATTTCCACTAAAAGCCTGAAAATAAAATTTTTGCCGGTAATGTACGGGAAAAAGAGCGAAGTGCTAACAATCAGGGCAAGAAGCGGCAGCAAAAAGAGACACGAAATGCCAATATATCGGAGAGTTTTGTTCAGAGCCATGTGCTAAAATATAGCATAAGATGGCTCAAACTAAAACTATTTTAATCACCGGCGGTGCTGGATTTATCGGTTCCCATCTTGCTCTGACGCTAAAAAAAATTAACCCTCAAAATGAGATCATTTCTCTGGATAATTTCAGCCGAAACGGATCAAGATTAAACATTCCAAAATTAGAAGCGGCAAGAGTTAGGGTTTTGGAAGAAGATGTTAGAAATCGGGAAGCAATTCTTTCCCTGAAAAATATTAATTTAATAATTGATTGTGCGGCAGAACCCTCGGTAATGGCTGGTCGCGATGAGAAGGTCTTAGAAATAGTTGACATCAATCTTAATGGAACCATGAATTCTCTGGAATTGGCCCGACAACAAAAAGCCGATTTCATATTTTTATCCACCAGCCGAGTCTACCCTATTGAAACAATCGATGATCTTAAGGTTGAAGAGACGGAGACTCGTTTTAATTTAAAACCTGATCAAAAGATTACCGGCGTCTCGAAGAATGGAATTAATGAAGACTTTCCGTTACAACCTGAAAAGAACCGCACCCTCTATGGTGCCACTAAACTGGCGGCGGAATTTTTAATCAGAGAATACGCCACAAATTTCGGAATTAAAACCGTTATTAACCGCTGCGGCCTAATCAGCGGAGCGGGTCAGTTCGGTAAAAGTGACCAAGGTGTCGTGGCGCTGTGGGTAGCCTCCCATTATTTCGGAAAACCTCTTTCATATATTGGTTATGGCGGAACCGGCAAACAGACGCGGGACATTCTTCATGTAGAAGATCTATCAGAGGCCATAGACTGGCAAATCAGAAATCTAGAAAAAAGTAATGGCCAAATCTTTAACCTAGGCGGTGGCTTAAAAAATAGTTTGTCTTTAAGAGAAATGACCAATATTTGCCAAGAGATAACTGGTCGGAAAGTTTCCATATCACCTGTTAAAGATGGGCGGGCGGGCGATATTAAAATATATATTACTGACTATAGTAAATTCAAAACTCTTTCGGGATGGGAACCGAAGAGAACGGCAAAAAAGACGGTGACTGACCTTTTTAAATGGATTTCGGAAAATAAGAATGAGCTTGAAAAGGTTTTAACTTAAATTATGTCTCGATACCCCACCTTAAAACTGAGAGAAAGAGAGATCCCTAACTATGAAATCTTTCAATGGGATATTGAAGATAATCTGCCACAAATCATTGGTGGGAAGAGGTCAAACGTTATTGTTGTGGGTGCATGGCGAGGCGAGGAGATAATTTCTTTCCTTAAATGGCCCAATCCAAACATTTGGGCGTTTGAACCCAATCCTCACAACTTTCATTATCTTAAAGAAAATTATAAAAAGAATAAGGAGGTCCACTGTTTTAATTGGGCTTGTGGAGAGACGAACGGTGTAACTAATCTATATGAAGCTAATATTACCGGTAATGATTCCCTGCTCGAGATTAGAGAAAGTGAAAGAATAAAAATCAAAAAAATACATAAAGTGGAGGTGCGGAGGCTAGATAGCATTGAGAGTCTTGCTGGGAGGGATTTTGATCTACTCTGGATTGACGCGCAGGGATTTGAGCTTCCGATTCTCAAAGGAGCGGGATCCTTATTGAATCAGACAAAAGCCCTTTTTTTGGAGTTGAATGAAGACGACAGAACTTACAAAGAATCCACGCGGGCCCTAGATTTAGAGACATTTTTAAAGGAAAAAGGATTTTATAATGCCCATCAGGAAAAACACGATGAAACCGGAAGCGGCCTGGCCCTTTTCTTAAGACATGAGATAAAAACTACTTTTTTTGACCAGCAAAATATTGATTTGAGAATAAAATCTTTAATCGAGAACCGTAGACAATTTATCTTTATTCCGACCAACCCATTTTTTAGATTTCTGCGTAAGTTACTTCCGGAGAAGATAAAAAACAAAATAAAAAGACACCTTAAAAAAACTCATTAGGATTTTTGGTAATACACCCTGATAAAGTGGTTCAGAATTCTTCTAATTAGCCAGAAAGGATACCTAACTATGGCATAAAGCCACCAATAAATTGGATCGATGTAGCTTTTCCGGTGAGGAGCAAGCAGATCTATATTGATCCACTTATCGCCATTCAAAACATTCTCAATATTGTATTTTCTGGCCCGGAATAAATACAAGAAATCCACCTTTCGATAAGATCCGTAACGTAATTCCACTACCGTTCGTTCAATTTTTGACAAAGATCCTTTGCCGGTTGAAATTCCGCCGCCAATATCCAAATAATAGCCGAGCTGGCCCTGACATTTGACTCCGTCGAATTCGGTTGACATTCTGGCCGAGAAATCAAAATCCGCGGCCGAAAAATATTGCTCGTCAAAGTAGCCGATTTTTTCATTCACTTCTTTGCGCCACATATAATAAGGGCCGAGCGGCATGCTTCTAATGAATTCCCTCTTATCGAATTCCGGCAAAGTAATATTTCGTCCGGTTTTTTTCTGCCATTCGTTCACCATAATGAAATCTCCATAAGTAAAAGCTGCTTCCGGATGAGCATCCAAGGCTGATTCTTCTAGAGTCAGGGACTCCGGCGTTCTTAAATCATCTATATTCCAGATGCAAAGATACTTTCCTTTGGCCGCATAGATACCGCGATTCATGGCTGCCGCTACATTCTCGTTGGGTCCCACAACATAATTCAATAGGCCCGGATTTTTAACTTGAAAATCAGCCACCATTTTCTTTTCTCTTTCATTGGGATTGTAATGAACCAGCACCACTTCTACTCTTTCTCGGTTAGTCTGAGCGGCCAGAGAATCCAGAAAAGCCGGCAGGAGTTTCTCCCCGTTTTTATAACAAGTGGTTATGGCGCTAATTTTAATTTCCCTATCATTTTTCATGCTTTTTTAATACTATACAATATTAAATGCAGGGTATGAAAATCATCGCCTTATTGCCAGTCAAAAACGAGGAATGGGTTTTGCCTTTTTATCTAAAGTCAATGCAAGAAATTGCCGATGAAATAATTGCGCTGGACGACAATTCAACTGACCAGTCACGACAGATTTTAGAATCAGCTGGTGTAAAAATAATTGAAATGAGTGAGGATGAAATATCAACCGAAAAGACGGTTAATATGTCGAGGCGCCGCAATCTTCTTCTGAGTGCCGCCCGCCAAGCGGGCGGCACTCATCTTGTTTTCCTCGATGCTGACGAAATTTTTTCCAAAAATTTTTCAAGAGATGGACGAAAAATAATTTCTGGCCTGAAGGCTGGACAAAAACTTTCGATGCGATGGGTTACTCTTTGGAAGTCAGCTCCGTACGAGAGGGTAGATGGAGCTTGGTATAATTTATATAAAGATTTTATTTTTGCCGACGATGGTCAAGCTACTTTTGAAAATAAAAACTTATCCGAAGGAAGAACTCCCGGTTCAAATGATCAGGACTTAAAGTTTCCGTCGGAAAAAGGAGTAGTCTTTCACCTTCAGTTCTTGGCTTGGAATAGAAATTTATACAAACAAGCTTGGTATCGAATGCAGGAACTGGTGGATGGTCGAAGGAATGCCAAACGAATAAATCATACTTATTCCATCACTTTGGACTCCTCTAGAGTTAAGACAGGTCCCTTGCCAAATGTATACCAACAAGAGTTGAGAGGAATTTCCTCCCTAACTGCTAATTATTCGGAATATAAAAAAGAGATTTTGAACTTATTCGATCAATATGGAATTCTTTTTTTTGAGCCGCTCGAAATTTGGCACATCTCTGATCTTAAAGATGAATTTCTAAAAAGGGTAGGCCGATTACCCAAAAGTCAGACATACGGTCCGATTTTAGTAAAATTAAACGCTCTAAGACATAAGTTTAACTAGCCAATGATAAAAATTGCGGAAAAACCCATCTTGCAGATTCTTTCAGGGCTTGGTTCGGACAAGAAAATATTGGATGTGGGCGGTGCTATCGCTCCGTTCAAGCGGGCAAATTATCTTATTGATTATGTTCCCTACGAATCAATTAACTGGAGCCAGTTAAAAGGTGATGGGGAGACTTGTTTTTCCAAAGAGACCTATAAAGAATTTGATATTTGTTCCCGCGCTCCGTTTCCCTTTCCGGACAAATTTTTTGATTACAGCATCTGCTCGCATGTGCTCGAAGATATTCGAGATCCTCTATGGGTCTGCTCGGAACTTATTAGAATTAGCAAGGCCGGGTATATTGAGATCCCTTCCAGAATATACGAAACCACCTTCGGCCTGGAAGCTAGGGGTCTCGCCGGAGCTTCTCACCATCGCTGGATTATAGAATTAAAGGGGAACATTCTTCAATTTACGTTTAAGTTCATGCACGTTCATTCCAAGGTGGTGAATAGAAGTAGAATCAGACTTCAGAGAAATGATCCTAGCAACTATCTGCGTTTGGAATGGCAAGAGTCATTCATCTACGAGGAAAACTGGCTAAATAGCGGGCCAGAGGTGTTTGAATATTTTCTCGGACGACCCATAGATGAAAAAGAAAAATGGAAAATTTATCGAAAACTTGACCCTCGCCCTTTTCCCTTTCCGTGGCTAAGTTATCTTAAGAATACCAATTTTATTTTTTCGGCAATCTTCAAGGCATTTAAAAGAAATGATTAAAAAGGATTTGGAAAGTTATAAAGTGCATGACGTTGATTACCAGAGTGTTTTTGATTTGAAGCGATCTCTGGAGATCGTTAAAAGATATGATGAATTAGATACGTATGCTCAAAACGGTTTTAAAGCGGCCGTCGAGAGAATTGCCGGCAGTATTGACACTCATATTGACATTGGCACCGGCACGGGGTGGTTGCTTTTAAAGACTGCACCTTTCTTTTCAAAGGTAATTGGCATTGAGCCGTCCGAGCATGCCGTTGAGACGGCCAAGGAAATAAACAAAAATTCAGCGAACGTTCAATTTATAGAAGCGGATATGATTGATGGATTGAGAAGGTTGGAAATAGAAAAACCGGTTTTTTTAACGACTGCCATTGTTCTCTCACATATTAAGGATTACTACGTTCGAGAATTCCTGAAAGAAATTAACGTGCTGCCAACGGGCTCTGTTCTATATTTTCATGAACCCTATGATTTAAATATCCAGCAGAGACTTTGGTATATTCGCAGTAAGGAGTGGTGGGCCAGAAATCTTTCGGAATGGCAATTGGAATTCTGGGATTTGGCGGGAGAATATAAATATGGGATTTTCGGGCGAAAAGTCGGTCGAACGGAAATAAAGAATACATATCGGATGAGATTCTACGAGAAGGTTGGTTGGTTTTTTAACGGCTTGTGGAATAAAGTTAAGCGCCTCGGTAGAGCGGTTAAAAAAATATTCAACAGATGATAGACTAAAACGAATATGAGCCCCAATAAAGATTTTTGGTTCGGCAAGCGTGTATTGGTAACGGGTGGAGAAGGCTTTGCCGCTTCGCATCTTATAAAAGAACTCTTGAAAAAAGAGGCAGTGGTAGTAACAACCATTAGACATAATCGGCCGCTCCGAACTCTAAAATTGCTTTCTAATGATGACGCTTCGCCGGATATTGAGAATTGTGATCTTCTTAATTATCAGGAGATTAGGCGGATATGTGATCGCCACCAAATAGACACTATCTATCATTTGGCGGCCACAGCTATTGTTAGTGACGCAGCTAACTCCCCTCTTTCGACGGCGGAAAATAACATTATTCCCACTCTTAATCTTTTAGAGGTCGCCAGGATCAATAACATTCCTAGGGTTATTGTCGCCTCGACCGATAAATCCTACGGCGACCACGCCACGGATAAATTAGAGCCGTTGCCTTATAAAGAAGGATATACACTGCGGGGCCTTGATGTATACAGTGCTTCAAAAGTCTCGACTGACATGCTGGCTCAAATGTATGTATTTCAATTCAATCTGCCGGTGGCCATCAGTCGGGCCTGTAACTTTTTCGGTCCCGGAGATCTGAATTTCACTCGGCTGATTCCTCGAACCATCATGAGGCTTCTGGCCGGCCAAGCTCCGGTTATTAATCTTGGAAATGAAAAAGTTTTAAGAGAGTACATGTATGTTGACGATATCATCTCCGCTTATTTAATTCTGGGAGAAAGACTCGCAGACTATTACGGGCCCAACCAAAGCAATATTCCAAAAAGCGGGCACACTATCTATGGCTGGCCGGCTTTCAACTTTGGCTCTTATACTAAAGAGGAAACGACTCATCTTGAAAAATGCACGAAGATCAGAAGTGTTCAGGAAGTTATTAGTCTGTTAGCGGCAAAAATAACTAACATTAAACCGGTAACCATAGAAAAGCCGGCCAATTTCATCGAAATTCCGGATCAATATCTTGATTCTTCGAAAATCAGAGGGCTCGGATTTAAACCAAAAGTGGAATTTGAGGAAGCGATTGATCTAACTCTGGCATGGTATAAGAAAAATTATTCACTCTTGGAGAAAAATGCCTACAAATATCTAAATGATTAGGGATGTCTCTCTCTGAATTTAATAAAAAAATAAAAAGTCAGAGAAAAATCTACTGGCTGCTGCGAGAATGGTATGTCGTTTTTTATATAACTTTTTCCAGATGGCTGGACCGGCCAGCTTCCAATTCCAAAAAAAGAATCCTATTTTATCACGATGATATTCTCGGTTTTGGCGGAACGGAGAAGTTTCTCCAGATATTGGCGAAATATTTAAATAAGGAAAAATATGATGTCTATCTTTTATATAAGAATTTCAGGGAGATAAAATCCGGTTATGGAGAAAGATTAAATTACGTCAGAGAAGGTGGAGTAATTACCGTTCCTTTTGATCTAAAAGAGAAAAACCCTAATCCCCCTTTTTTCATAAAGGGTATGAATCCTGAGATAAAAAAGCTGCTAAAGACCCTGAAAATTAATTTATTGGTGGTAGCCGGTACGGGCGCTGCCCTCTATCCTTTCAGTGCAATTAAGAACATTCCGATTATTTTATTAAATATATTCGGGCAACCCAATGTTCAGGATAATATCCGCTTTCACCTTTGCATTTCCAAGGAAGTGGCGGCCAAACTCTCTCCTATCGTGCCGGAAAATAAAATCAAAGTGTTGCCAGTTCCTTCCGAAAGACCACCAGCTGAGTCAAAAAAGATGGGAGAAGACCTGAGAAGACAATTTAATATTAAGGAGACCGATATGGTCTTCGGACGAATTGGCCGGACGGATAACGGAATTTTTGACAAGATCGGCATTGGTGCTTTCAAAAAAGTAGTGGCTGAGAATCCAACCGCTCACTACCTTATAATGTCTCCCCCTTCGAAGTTGAAAGAAATTGTTCAACAAGAAGGAATTCCCAATGTTCACTTTCTGCCTTCTTCGTCCAGTGAAAAAGACATCTGGGCATTCCATCAATCTATTGATGCTCTGGCGCACTTTCGTCACGACGGTGAATCATTTGGCCTGAATATTGTTGAATCAATGCTTTGTGGAAAACCGATTATCACTCATCGCTCTCACATCTGGAATGCTCAATTGGAGTATCTGGAGCCGACATTTTCACGAGTGGCAGACAAAGATGACGCGGAGCAGTACGCGAATTTTATGGAAGAATTTATTCAATTGAAGAAGGCGGGCCGGCTCGAGGCTTTGGGAGAGGCGGCCCGCCAGAAAGCGGAAAGATTTTTGATTGAAAATAACATTTCTCGTTTTGAAAAGTGGCTTGATGAATCTGTAGTAAAATAAAGTAATGGAAGGATTCATCAGGTACTTCAAAAATACCGGTTGGTTATTAAGCCAGCGGCTTTTTGGCATGGTTATTGGTTTCTTCGTTACCGCTATTGTGGTGCGCTATTTAGGACCGGTCAATAACGGAATTCTTAATTACGCTATCAGCTTCGTCGGTCTTTTTGGCTTCCTGGCCTCTCTTGGACTCGATCAAGTAATCTATCGGGATTTAATCAAATATCCGGAGCGGGAAAATGAATTTCTAGGTACCAGTATTATCTTGCGGCTGGCAGCCGGCTTTCTGGCCATGCTTTTGGCTATTTCCTTCGGACGCATTTTTAATAGCGACCAGACCATTTTCTATACAATGGCCATCGTCTCCCTAGCCTTTGTTTTTCAGGCTTTCAGCATTATCATTTATTCTTTTCAGGCTAAAGTCGAGTCACATCTACCTTCAATTGCCACCATGATTGTAGTGGTGATTCTAGCCATCTTAAAACTTCTGGTAGTTTATTATCACAAGGGAGTTTTCTATTTTGGAGCTATTTATACTCTGGAGCCATTTCTCTACGCCGTTTTTTTTATCTTCTTTTATCAAAAATATTATTCCTCGCCCTTGCGCTGGAATTTTAATAAGAATTTGGCTAGAGAGATCGTCATTGAAGCTTTCCCGCTGATGCTCTCTGTCGTTTTTACCACTATTTATTCCCGAATTGACCAAGTCCTTCTAAATTACATGATTGACGTAAAGGCCGTCGGTATTTATGATCCGGCCGTTCGACTTTCGGAATTATGGTATTTTATTCCGGCTATTCTAACCGGCTCACTTTTCCCTTCCATTATTAACGCTTATCAGACGGACGAGAAGCTTTACGCCAAACGGTTAATCAGATTAACTCTCTTGCTCATGGCCTTGTCAGCTTCAGCTGGAATCTTTGTTACGATCCTTGCTCATTTCCTAATGAATCTGGTTTTCGGGCCGGCTTTCGTGACGGGTTATCGTGTCCTTCAATTGTACGTTTGGTCCGGTCTCGGAGTCGGGATTGGTTTTGTCATCAATCAATTTTTAATCACAGAAAAGATGGTGCGATATGTTCTTTACAGCTCAATCATCGGCATGCTCTTAAATGTCATATTAAACCTCTTACTTATTCCTAGTCACGGCATTAACGGCTCGGCTCTAGCCACTTTAATTTCTTATATTTTGGGGCCACTTTCCGTGATGTTGTTTCCTCGAGTACGGAAAAGAGTGGCCGTCCTCTTTAGAATTGCCCAGCTATGATCAATATCATCTCTCGTTCAGTTTTAGAAAAAAAGGTTCGCGGTCCGAAAAAAGTCGTCACTAACTTAATGGCCGGCCTTGATCAAATCGGTTTTCCTTATGTTTTAAATCGGGCTCTGGATTCTACCAATATGCTTTGGGTACACGACGATATTCAAGCTCTATCCGAGATAAAAAATCTACCGGAAAGAGTAAAAGTATTGATGGGTCCGAATTTATTTATTAATCCGGAAGAAATTCCATCAAACCTCGATTTGAATCGAGCGCTTTATTTACAGCCATCACAAGAGGTAGCGAATATTTGGAGAACGCGTGGCTTTAACCAAACTGAAATTGCCGTCTGGCCAGCCGGAGTAGATACTGATCAATTTAAACCACAAAACTCTACGAAAAATACCGTTATGATTTATTTTAAAATGCGTCAGCCATCTGAACTCGAAAAAGTAATAACGGAAGTTAAAAAATATTCTCCTTATAAAGTATTTGTTTACGGAGATTACAAAGAAGATGATTTTAAAAAGGCTTTGGCGGAAACTAAATATATTATCTGGCTGGGTTGCCCCGAGAGTCAGGGGTTGGCGCTCTTGGAGGCTTTATCAATGAATATTCCGATTTTAGTGGTGGATGAAGGTAAAAAAGAGTATGGAGTAAAGCTAACCTCGGCACCCTATTTCTCGGAACAGTGCGGCCGGAAAATCGAAAGCTTAGACGATTTTCCGGCCGCCCTCTCCCTCTTCGAGAAAGATTGGCCCACTTACGCACCCCGCCAGTTTATTCTGCAAAATCTCAATCTGGAAAAACAGGCTCACGAGTTTTTAAATTTTTACCAGGATCATTTTGGCTATTCCATTGATCAGGGTAAACACGAAAGACTTCAAAATAACAAAGGCTGGCGAAATAATAGTCCGTGGTTCAGGTTCTACCTGCGTCTGAAAGAAATGCTAAAATAGATGCATGAAGAGCGAACGCCCAAACATCTTAATCAGACTTTGGCGATTGCTTTATCACGACTATATCTATAAACCGCGGGAAAAACGCTGGATTAAAATGGTGCTAGAAAAAACCCAAGACAAAGAAATAAAAACCTATGAGTAAAGAGTTGGTTTTAGAAATCAAAAACGGCGGCATTGGCGATCACCTTTTTTATAGCCATATTCCTCGGATTGCCAAGGAAACTGGCGCTTACGAGAAGGTCTATCTTTCGAATCGCTCTAATCTCCGAAATCCAGATTATCGGCATTTTCTTTGGGAGCTAAATCCCCACCTTGACGGCTTTATTGACAAAGGCGGTCGCTACCCTACTTTTCAGGCTGTTCGGGAGGGATCTAATATTCTTGATGAAATCATGTTAGAACTTGGGCTTGATGATGGCAAACGCTATCACGAGCCGGAGCTTTATTATCAGCCAAAAATGATTCGAGCCTTGGAAAACAGCGTTCTTTACGATCCGAATTATTTAAGCAGTGCCGGTTTTGTCACCGCTCCGACTCTAATCAATTATTTAAAAGACCATCAAATTCAAGTGAACGCCCAATTAATTATTCGTTCCGGTCCTTCAATCCCCATTTTAGATTTTGATTATTATCTGAAAACTACTTCTTTTGAAAATTTTATTGACATCCTTTATTCGGTTAAGGAGCTTTACTGTCTGGTCACTGGTACCGCCACTTTGGCTTCCGCCCTAAAAAGAAAGGCTACAGTTTTTTACACCAAAGACCAGATGCCGATGTTTAGGCATTCTAAAATTAATAATTATGTAGAGCTACAGGCGCCGCCTCTAGCCAGAATTTAAAAAAATGATTATCGTCAAATTAAAAGGCGGTATGGGCAACCAAATGTTTCAATATGCTCTGGCTCGACGACGGGCGGAAGATTTAAAAGCCCCTTTTAAATTGGATATAACGGGTTTTGAAAATCAGCCTTCTATTGAGACAAAAAGAGACTATCAACTTCATCATTTCAATATCATTGAAAATTTCGCTACTCCTGAAGAAATCCGGAAGATAAAATATCCGTGGGGCTTTTTTTCAAAATTAAAAAAGGCTGTTATGGGTAAAATCTTACGGCATCAGCACATTGGCTATGAGGCGGAAATTCTTAAGAAAAAAGGGGATGTTTATTTAGATGGATATTGGCATAATGAAAAATACTTTCAATCAATTAGAAGCATTCTGGAGTGGGAATTTAGCTTAAAAGAGCCTCTTTCAGAAGCTGGAGAGCGGGCGGCGGCCGAAATTAAAGCGGCCGGCGCCTCCGGTAAAAGCGCCGTCTCACTTCATGTCCGACGCGGGGATTACGCCAGCGATCCGGCCACTCATAAATATCATGGACTAATGACCACCGAATATTACGGCGGAGCTATTGAGATAATTAAAAGTAGGGTCGGCGATATTAAAGTCTTCGTCTTCTCGGATGAGATTGAGTGGGTTAAGGAGCACATTCCCCTAAAAGATGAACATTATTTTGTTACCAATCCAAAGATCCCCTTCTATGAAGAGGTGTATTTGATGAGTCTTTGCGAGCACAACATTATTGCCAATTCAAGCTTTAGCTGGTGGGCAGCCTGGCTAAATCAAAACCCCAATAAAATTGTGGTGGCTCCTAAAAAGTGGCTGGCTAAAACAGGCAACGATTATTATCACGAAATTCCAGACAGCTGGATCAAGATATAAATATGGAGGACCAAAATCCGCTTGTCAGTATTATCATGCTTACCTACAATCGGGCTAAATATATTAGCGCCGCTATTGAGAGCGTGATCAATCAAAATTTTGCTAATTGGGAATTATTGATTGTTGACGGAGGCTCTCGCGACAATACGGAAAATATTATTTCTAAATATTTAAACGATCCGAGAATTAAATATCACAAACTGGAAAATAACATGGGCTTAACCGGCAACCGCAATCAGGCTTTGAAGCTGGCGCGCGGTAAGTATATTGCCGTTTTAGACAGCGATGACGTCTGGATCAGCGATGAGAAGCTTGGGGCTCAAGTGAAATTTTTAGAAGAAAATAAAAATTATGTTTTAGTCGGTACCAATTTTGAACGCATTGATGAAAGTGGCCGTCGCCTTGAAAAGGTGACAGTGGCTATTACTGATCAGGAAATTCGAAATAACATTCTATTAAGAAATGAATTTGCTCATAGCAGTGTAATTTTTCTGAAAGAAAAATTACAAAATACAGACTTTTTGCCAGAAAGCGTGGATCCAAAAGTGATATCTGTATACGATCCTTCCCTTTTCATCTGGGAAGACTACGACCTATGGCTTCGCCTTGGTCTCCTCGGCAAAATGGCCAATCTACCGGAATTCATGACTGCTTATCGCAAGCACACTGGCAGCATCTCCGGCGCTCGCAAAATTAAAGGCGCTCTGACTAATCTAAAAATCATTAAGCGTTACAAGAAATTCTACCCTCATTACTTCAAGGCCTGGCTCAAAGGCTGGTTTCGGGTCTTGGCAAGAGCAATTGGATTTTAATTGACTTTCCAGACAGTTTTCCCTACTCTCATAAGTAGATGAAAATCATGGATGTCTTTGGTGGAATCACCAATATCATACGTGGCACAGTTTCTGTCACGCGTTTAGGACCGGTTCGGGAACCATACCCGCACGGCGACCTACTTCAACAGGCAGTTCTGCGATGGATTTTTGAAATGGTTGAAAAGGCTGGAGCAACAGAAATCTACGCTCCGGACCCGATTAAAGAAAATGGTCTAGTCATCGAACCACGACCAATCCGGAAATCCGGTAGGATTGTTGACCCGGGTTATCCCGAGTTTGATCAGCTAATCACCATCCCCGAAAGCACTGTCCGCTGCTTTCGAGGTATGGATAAAGCTTACGCTGATGGCATTATTCTGCCCGATAAAACCGCCATCTTTATGTTTCCGGCAGATTGCCTGACTATAAATGTGGTGGATGTAGTTTTGGGAAAAAGCTCGTTCGAGCATGGGCCGCGTGAATCCACCCGTCGCAATCTGATACCGGCGGTAATGGAAAAATTCCGGGATTCAAAAAAAGAAAACCTCAGGGTTATGCTGTGCTTTGGCATTCAGCCCGAGCATTTTGATCACCCTTTTAACCATCCAGTATTTGGCTCCCATAACCAAGAAATGGTTGAAGAAATCCTAGAGCGCTGGCCCAAAGCCATTGTTGGCAATCCGAAGGAAGGAAAAATCTGGCTTCATATGCTGGCTGCTCAAAGATTCATGGAATATGGAGTTCCGGCGGAAAACATCTTTTTTGATGATATGGATACTTATGCAGAAAGGCGTCCAAATGGCCAATTCGCCTACTGGTCCGCCAGACGAGATCGCAAGGAGCGGGAAAAAAGACAAAAGTCCGACGAGTGGACACCGTTGGAGACTCCAGCTCTTCAAAGGCCTAGAAACCTTGTAATCTCTATTAATCGCGGAAGCTTCAGCCCAAAATGGGATTGGCGAACTGTTCCAGGTATTCACCCTGTTTCGGAGATTATGAAAACTATATGATCCGGATTCTTATTCGGATCATTTTTATTTAAATCTCTAAAATCCGACGGAGAACTTCTTCGGGGACTTCGCGGTTTGAAGGTTTTGAAAGTTCTGGTTTTTTAGCTAAAACTGGCTCTTGTTTTTTAATTTCGGGAGCTGTTTGAGATGGAGTTTGAGGTTTTGATTCGGCTTGGGTAGATGCGGGCTGCGCTTCTGGCTGACTTTCGACAGCAGGAGGTTGCTGATTAAGAGCATCTCCCATGACGGAGAGCAGGGCTTCCCGGAGCTGCGACATGTTTTCTTTGGTCGGAGTTTTCTTGTCGTTTTTCACTTCCTCCTTTTTTAAATGATCTAGGGAAATTGCCTTACGCAATTCTCTTTCACGACGCTCTCGATCTTCGGGCGTTTCCCTATCTCGATTCCGATCTGGGGGATTGTTTCGGGGAATATTTTCACGTCGCGGCATCACTGGAGCAGGTTGCCGATCATCTCTGTTCTCTCGGGGTCGATCCGCACTAGCCTCACGAGGTCGATTAAAATCGTTTCTTGGCCGCTGATCGCGGCTACGATTTTGACCTTGGTCTCGGTTTGGGGCGGCCGCGAAGCGGCCGCCCCTCTCGCCCGTCGCCTGCCCTCGAGCACCGCCTCCTATTCCCGAACCACTCAAGGCATTTGCTGCTTCCTCATGCCAGCGCTTAATGGCCTCTTCCACTTCCCTTCTTGGTCGAGCGTAAGCCGCTCGCGAATGTTCAAAAATTTCCTTTTTAAAGGATACAATCGGTCTTTCAATCGGTGGCAAAGTGGTAGCAGAAAATGGTTGCGAAGTTACGCCGTCAATCATTAGTTTCAAATAAATCTGGACGAAACCCAAATTAACCAGATCTTCGGCGGTAAACTGCGGAGCAAATTCCTTTTCCAAGACTTCCGCATCATAAGCTCCGACTCGAAAACAAATCATGGTGCCGACGTTACCGAAGACAGCCGCCCTTACTTCTTCCGACATCTGTTCAATATATTGGTGGGCTACCGTCAGATTCAATTTATATTTTCTGGCTTCCGAGAGAATGTCGGCAAAAGATTCGTTGGCAAAGTTCTGAAATTCATCCACGTAAAGATAAAAATTGGGCAAGCTGCGCATCTGATGCTCACTCTGATCGGCACGACTCATGGCCGCCAGATAGATTTTGGTAATAACCATTGAGCCTAGAAGATTGGCATTCGCTTCCCCCATTCGGCCCTTAGAGAGATTGATGATTACAATTTTTCTCTCATCCATCATTTGCCGTAAATCAAAAGTGGACTTGGGCTGACCGATAATATTCCTGATCAGTGGATTGGAAATGAATTGGCCGATTTTATTTTGAATGGCGGCGCCAGCTTCCTGCATATAACGATCGCCATATTTAGCGAACTCATCAATCCAAAAGGAACGGACGGACGGGTCCGTGATATTATCTACCACTTTCTTTCGGTACTCTTTATCCGCCAGCATTCGATTAACTCCGATCAGCGTCGAATCAGGATACTCCAAAAGAGCTAGCAAAATATTATTGAGAATGTATTCCATTCGAGCGCTCCAAGCATCTACCCAGATTTTCTTGAAGGCACTCATCAAACCATTGGCTACAAGATGGCGTTTGTCCGGCCCAACATCCTCCATGACGTTAAAGGAAACCGGATGGTCCATGTCGAATGGAGCAAAATACAAAACATCCTTGATTCGATTTTCAGAAACGTAGTCGAGTAATAATTCCGCAGTTTTGCCGTGAGGATCCAGAAAAGCAAATCCCTCCCCATTCTGAATATCCTGAATGGCCATATTTTCCAGCATGGTAGATTTTCCCATGCCCGTCTTTCCGATAATATACATGTGCTTCAGACGGTCTTCTTTTTTGATACCGAATTTTACCCGACGATTGCGCGAATCGGTTTCGGCGAAATATGTAATTCGATTGTCGTCCATATTATGCTAAGGAACTTAGGCCTTATATGAGCATTTTACAATTTTCCGGACGAGAATACTATTGGCTCGAGGAACTATCGTTTTCTATAAAAGTGGAGGCTTTAGGGCCTTTATTGGAGCGCGGCATTCTGGCCATTTGTTCCCGATAAATAAAATAGGAGGAGACAGCCACAATTAAGGCCAAAACAATAATGAAAAAAGCTCGCCATGATGGCGGAAATCCCAGAAGCGGAATAATGGCAATGACAACGGCCAGAACAATATTAGTAATATATTTGTTCATATTCGCATTATATCATTTTTTAGCCTCGACGATTACTACGAACTCTCCCCTGACTTTATCCGGATTATTCTGGAAATAAAGAAGAATCTCAGAGGAGGTGCCGGAAACAATTTCTTCGTAGATTTTAGTGAGTTCGCGAGCAATTACTATTTGACGCTCGGCCGAAAGATGCCGGCCGAGCGCTTCCAGAGTTTTCAGAATACGATGGGGCGATTCGTAGAAGACGGTTGGTCGCCGCGAAGCGGCGACCTCTTTAAACAAAGTCTCTCTGCCCTTCTTGTGTGGTAGAAATCCTAAAAATAAAAAATCCGAAGCTGGCAGTCCGGAAACGGAGAGGGCCGCCGCCAAGGCGGCGGCCCCCGGCACCGGTGTTATCTTTATTTCTGGAAATCTCTCTCGAATTTTGGAAATAAGTAAACTGCCCGGATCAGAAATAGTCGGTGTGCCAGCGTCTGAGACCAAAGCCAAAGTCTTTCCTTCTTCGATCATGTCAAGGATTTTGTCAATCTTGGAAAGTTTTGACTGAGAATGGTACGACATGGTGACCGTATTGATGCCGTATTTGGCCATAAGGCGTTTTGTCACTCGAGTATCCTCACACAAAATTAAATCAACCTCTTTTAGAAGCCTGACAGCCCGAAAAGTTATATCCTCCAAATTTCCGATTGGAGTGGCGATTACATAAAATGTCATTGAGTTATTTAATCAATACTAGCTGGTTATTCTGAAACTTGTATCGATGAATACCGTGAAGAGAGGCGCAGCAATGCGGATCATTTGGAGCCAGAATGTCTAATTCCAAGTCTATAGTCCTATCCTGATTAATAGTGACTTTTCGAATATTTCTAACGGTATTGCCTTTTGTCAGAGGAATATCCAAGGCCTTGGTTTGAAGAATGTTATTTTGCTTGAATATGACAAAAAGCTCGTCCATGGAATCGCCACGAGCGGTAGTAATAATGGCCAGACCATCTCGAATTTTATCGCCGTTAATATCTCCAAGGGCAGACTGATCAATGCTAGAAGAAATGTGGGCCGTCTTGTCCTCGGCCTTGCCATTTTTAAAATTAGCACTAACCTCCCCCTGCCAGACTTGATATGTTCCATTTAAAATATCCGAAGAGGTAACATCCTGATAAGTGGGTCTGTTTCCGGCCTTAGCCGAAAGATTAAATAATCCAATAATTACTAAAACGAAAATCAGTGCAACGACAATGTGGATTCGATATTTGTAAATGATGTCCATCGTTTAAATATAGCGGAAACTATCGGCTTTTCAAGGCATTGAGAAGATCCTTATGAATCCCGTCAAAAGAACCATTGGACATAATTAGAATGACATCCCCGGACTGGAGATGCGGCAGAGCGGCTTTCAAAAGCTCTGCCGCCTTTGGATAGAAGGTGGCTTTGGGTAGGCCGCCATTATCGAGCGCGCCATTTTCTGAGGCGCGCTCGATAATGGCGGCCGCTACCTTCTCTTCATCGATAAAATCATCCTTACTGTCATTATGCCGAAGTGGCGGCACGGAGAGATATACTAGATCGGCCTGATCAAAAGCTTTGCCGTACTCTTCTTCAAATAGTTTTCGACGGCTGGTGTTTGAGCGCGGCTCAAAAAAAGCTATTAATCGCCTTTTTGGAAACTTTTCTCTAATAGAAGCAATGGTTTCTCGAACCGCCGTGGGGTGATGAGCAAAATCGTCAACAACACTGATACCGTTCACTTCGCCGACAATTTCCTGTCGTCTCTTCATGCCGGCAAAGCTCCCTAGCCCCTGACGAATTTCTTCAAATGATAGGCCATTGGAAAGAGCCATACCGCAGACCGCTAAAGTATTTAAGATGTTGTGTCTTCCGTGCAGAGTAGTCTTAACTCGCCCCAACTCTTTTTTATTAGCAAAAAGTGAGAAAGATTCTCCGTCGGAAGTCGTTTCAATATTTCGAGCTTCCAATTGATTGTCATCTAGAAATCCGTAAAAGTGAATGTTGCATTTGACACTCGCCGCTAAGGCTCTGACATTTTTATCATCTCCCCACAAAAATAGATGCCCGTCTTCCGGAATACTCTCGGCCAAAAAACGAAAAGCTTGAGTATAATCCGCCAGATCATCGTAGATATCGATATGATCAAATTCCAATGAAGTAATGACGGCACTGGTGGGATGATAATGCAGAAACTTTGGAGATTTATCAAAATAGGCCGTGTCGTACTCGTCCCCTTCTACAATGACCGTATTTCCTTTGCCATAGGCATAAGTTTTATCGGTATTTTTCAAAACTCCTCCCACTAAATAAGTTGGATCTTTTCCGGCATCTTCGAATAAATGAGCCAAAAGACCAGTGGTAGTGGTTTTGCCGTGAGTCCCCGCCACCACTAAAGATTTTCGGGTGCCGCCCTTGGCGGCACCCGAAATAAAGAACAGATCAAAAGCCTCGGCAATTGAAAGGGTTGGAAGATTGTTTTCCCGAGCATATTTGGCTTCCGGATTATTTGGCCCAGAGAAATTACCAATAACTACTAAATCCGCTCCTGCTAAATTTTCGGCTTTAAATCCTTCAAAAAGTGGAATGCCAAGAGCAACGATCTGATCGCTCATAGGCGGATAAGCGGCCTCGTCAGAGCCCGTGACTTCATACCCCGCTTCTTTTAGTAGACCGGCCAAAGAGCCCATGGCCGTGCCGCAAACACCGGTCAGATGAATTTTTCTGACGGAGGACGCTGCCTGTGGCAGCGTCCTCTTAAACATCCTCAACTCCCGATCTGCCAGCCTTTGAAGCTTCTTCTGATAATAGAGTTCGGCGTCAGGGGTCATGAAATGGCTTGAAGTTACTGACTCTCTAAAGTTCTCTTCAGATCAATCAGTTCCTTAAGAATTTTAGCTAATTCGGCAGCTTCAGTTTCTGAAAATTCTGCTTTGACTTCAAACTGTCCCAGTCTTCGTAAGAAAAACTTATATAGATCCGTAAAATGATTTTCAAATGTTGAAGCCGTATCTTCCTGGATAACTTGGTACAGACTTCCGTCTTCCAAGTACTGGTCATGTCTTGGAATAAGGTAGAACCTTTCTTTAGTAATTACTTTGTGTCTTTTTTGCATAATAAATCGTCGATCAATAAGAAGCTTCAATACTGGCGAATTTCTCGCCAGATACAATGACATGATCGACTAGACTAATACCTATTAATTTACCCGCGTTGATTAATTGTTTAGTAATTTCAATATCAGCCTTACTTGGTTTGACACTGCCGGAGGGATGATTATGAACTAAAATAATAGCCGCTGCTCCGAATTCAATTGCCGGCTTAAAGACTTCTCGGGGGTGAATGATGTTTGAATTAAGTGTGCCGATGGAAATTACTTCGTCATGGATAACTTTCTGATGAGTATTCAGATAGATGCCGCGCAAATGTTCCTTAGAGAGGTTGTGCATGTCTCGAACATATTGGTGAACATCGCGAGCGGTGCGAATAACAGCCGGCGCCATATTATTTTTTTCAAAGAATCGGCGACCGAGTTCGGCGGTAGCCGCAATAGTAACTGCTTTAATTAGCGGAATATCCAGATCTTTAGCCATGACTTTCGGGTCAATATGGCTGGCAAGACTGCGTTCGCCATATTCTTTTAGAACTCGTCCCGACATCTCCAGAACATCCTCTTTTACAGTACCGGTACCTAGCACAACGGCCACTAATTCCTGCAGAGACAGAGCGCCGGGGCCATATTTTAGAAGCTTCTCCCGAGGCTTGCCCTCGTCAGGCATTTCCTTGATTTTCAGAATATATTTACGATCTTGGAGATTCCCGTCTATCAAAAATAGATCATTATCTTCAACTTTATACAAAGCGGTTGATTTCATGGCTAAATTATAGCACTTTGATTTAAAATTTTGTTAAAGAAACTATAAAATTTAAGGGCTAATCTGAATGGCTTTATTGAAGGATCTTAGACATTAATTGATCAATTTTCTGATAAAAATCTTCAAAATCTTTGTAATCTGAAAGTGAGTAATCAGCCATTGCTAAAACGGCATTCACATTGCAATCGTTGATATTCTGATTTTTTTCTTCATCTTCTTGTTCCGCTCTAAATTGTTCAAAACTTATTTGATCGCTGGCTCTTTTTCGCTTAGCCGCCCACTGATAGCGTTGCTCAATTGGAACGTCTAGAGCGATTAATTTTCCACCAGCCTTCTTTAAAGTCTCGGCTTCGCCGAGACTGCGAATGCCGCTGATAATAAGCCGCGGGTGGGGATCTTTCAAGGCTTCTTTCATTAAATAATCACCACCAAATTTTTGACGCAATTGCGTGGCCGTCTCTCTTACCAGCGGTCGAGTCATTTCTCCTAAATTATTTTCCTTGATATAAGTTCTAACGATATCACTGGTTGAAAGATGGGAAAACTCATAATGATCAACTAAATAATTCGATAGAGTGTCCTTACCGCTGGCCGGATAACCGGTGACACCGAGAATAATTCTTTTGGGCATTTTTAAAGTATAGCAAGATAGGAAAAGAAAAAGAGGGAAGCCGCAAGCGGCTTCCCTCTTCTATTCAAATGTTCAAAACTGTCTACAGTCTCTGGGCTGGCATTTTGGCAGATGCTAATGTCAAGCGCTCACGTTCCGGCGCCTGTTTCTGTGGGAGGTAAACAGTCCTACCTCGACCATCGAATACTTTCACTCCGTGCCTGTTGGCACCATAAAGCGGAATGTAGTCGGAATCCGTTCCATCCTCCGATACTAAGATCGGCACAGCGTGGAAACTAGGATCCAGAATATAGCGTTTGCCATTATATTGCCCTTCAGCCCAACAGTGGGTATTCCATTGGTTCTTCCAGTTATCGTCTCCGAGAAACTGGATATTATAGTCCCTACGCGGACGATTTCGATGTTGTCCGATTACCCACTGAATGTCAGGATCCCCTGCCAGCACCTCCATGATCAGCAATGATTTCCCCAAACATACCTGATAAGCCGGCGTCGACTGATCCTTCGGCACGAAGTAGAAACCCTTCTTTTGCCAAGCCATTGGTAAATATGGCAGCATCGGACGCGGATCAACCGCCTTCACAGCATGCACCGCCTTCATTTGTTCGATCGCTTCAAACAGATGATTCGTCTTGTTGGTTTTCACCCGACTGAGAAGGTTAAAGCGGTACTGACACCAATCGTAGTAAAGCGTCGGTATGGTCACTTGAGTCGCGCCTTCAGCCATTTTGTTCGAAAACTCCGAGGATTTGGAGAGATTGGAAGGTTTCAGAGGAGCCTGCCCGAACAAAGATTTGTTGACGTATGTTCGCGTAATCGGCCCGACGATGCCGTCGTCCTTCAAATTGTGATCTTTCTGAAACTTGGCGGTTACCTTCTCCGTCAGATAGCCGTAGTTCCCTTTTGGTACGCCTTTCGGCATAAAGGGGTAGCCATTCTCTTCCAAAAAGGTCTGCCAAGCGGCCACTTCCATGCCGGTGTCGCCGAAGCCCAGATTCTGACTGAATCGATGAGGATTAACCTCCACCTGATTTTCCGAACTGATTTTCGCAGATTGAAGAGCGGACGGTTCGACGTCGTCGCTTATGGCTGAATCGGGAGCTGGGGTCGAGACTGAGTAGCCTTTCGCCAACGTGCTGTTCGGCTTCGGTTGATTGGAGGCGATCTGTTCGATCATGTCTCCATTTCCTGACTGGCCAGTCTTGGCCGCCAGTTGATGGTGGGCTCCGTCTCTCGGATTTTTATCATCCGAGCTAACACCTTGAGTGGTATTACAGGCTGAGTTAAGCAGCCCGATCACCAAAACAGAAGCCACAAAGGTGGCCTTGATAATTCTTTTCATTTCTACCTCCTAGTTGAGATTGTTGAAATTTGTTGAGTTGATGGCTCTCTCGGACTGCCCTTATAGACAGCTTTCAATGAGCACGTTACTGTAAATAACCTTAAGTTTTAATGAATTTTTGTCAAGTAAATAAAAACTGCGCCTTAATTGGCCGCAGTTATTGTCCTAGTTTTCGTCTTTTTTGGTCGTGATGCATCCTGGATGATTTTACGTAGAAGCTTTAGAGATTGGGTCCCGTGGGGATCCATTTTTCGAACATTTCTCGCTGCTTCTTCCCAACTTTCGTCTCGATCGGAAACATCACATGGATGTTGCTCTTCGCGGGCCACATGCAAATCATCAGTTGCCCTGCTGTAACCAGCTCCTTCAATTAATCGCGGCATCTTTTCCTCCTGGAATTACTGCCATCTTCCCCTCGCGAGAAATGGTGTATGTTTCTATCACCGATCCCTTGTGATCATCTCCGACAAGAGGTCTGACATTTGGTCGTGGTTGAAAAGAAAGGCCAGCAACTTCTAAATTCCTGATCATTTCATCTTCTTCAGACGATTTCATTCTAAAAAATATTATAACACAGGTGGACTCGACGGTAATCGAAACCGTGTCTCCGCAATGCGAATGCGGTGTATTGCCACTATACTACGAGCCCATTATTTTTCTAAGATAAAGTCTCTTAAAGCTCTCTCAAAAAGTGAGCTGTCCCAATTTATCAGTCGATAGCTTTCCTTTTCAGGACTTCTCTCGGAACGGGCAAAATCGCAGAAACTCATAATGCAAAGCTTTTCATCATCCCATGATATTGAAGAATATAGATCAGTCGCCTTAGATGGAAAGTGTTTCTGAAACTGCTCAAAAATAAAATTCTGAATATCATTTTGGTTTTCAAAGCCATCACTATTATTTTTTTCTATGATAGCGCTGCTTATATCCTTAATAGCCGCTTCAATAATATTTGGTTCAGATTCTAGTGAAGACATATTATTAAAAGTTAATATCGATCCTTATCTCGGGTGGTTACCTTATCGAAACTCTTGCGAATAGCCTTGTCTAAATCAATATCATTAGAATTTGCCAGACAGATTAAAGTATAGATGATATCGCCAATTTCTTCCTCTAAATCCTGCTTGGCTTCATCATCTTTTTTCTTTTTCGGCCCATAAATGTGATTGATCAGGCGGGCCAATTCCCCACCCTCTTCAAACAACCGCACAATTATTTCGTGCGGTGTCCAATATTGCCAGTCTTTTTCCTTGAACCATTTATCCAGTTCTTGTTGGTAATTTTTCATATTAAGCGTCCCAGAAATTTTTTCCGGTTTTTAATGATTCAAAGTAAGTTGGAAGAGGAGCAAATAGCGGCGTTGGCAATTTATTCGTATCGTACCAATTCCAACTTTCTATCTTATTTGGCTCAACTATCTTTGGTTCACCATTTTTCCAATCAGCGATTAACCCCACATCAATATAATGTTTCGGCGCGTATTCTTTTAGATTCACTAATCGTAGAAAACGGATGTTTTCAATTTCCATTCCAGTTTCTTCCCTTACTTCCCGTCTAGCGCATTCTTCAAAGGATTCCATGTATTCCAGATGTCCACCCGGCCATGCATATTCACCTTCTCCATGTGAACCTCGTCTTTTTCCGAGTAAGACCTTGCCGTCTTTAAAAATCATGACCCCGACACCAACTTTTGGGAATAGTTGTTCAGACATTTGGTGGACCATACCGGAATCGAACCGGTTACCTCTTCCATGCCATGGAAGCGCTCTACCAAGTGAGCTAATGGCCCAATGTATTCCCTATTGTAATGCAAAAAGTTCTTCCTGCCATCCGGAAAGCGCCTTACCAAGTGAGCTAATGGTCCGTGATTTTATTTTATCAAATTTCGGAGCACTGGGATTTGAACCCAGAGTCCTACGAACCCGAATCGTAGATGTTACCGTTACACCATGCTCCGGTGGGCACGGGAGAGGATTTGGTCACAAATATTTGCCTGCTGGCAAATTTCGCGACCCCGCCTCGCGCCGACGCGCTCCGGCTTTCAAATCTCCCCGCGCCTCTCAATGATTACCTCTCGATGTGCCCCCGGCACATCTTGCGGATCATTGTGGGCACGGGGAGATTTGAACTCCCAATCCTTGCGGAATACGTCTCTGAAACGTACGTGTATACCAGTTCCACCACGTGCCCTATTTATAGTGTGGTCACAGATAATTTCCTCGCCGGTCGCTCAGAAATTTCCGCGACCCCGCCTCGCCTGTTTTTGTTACTACAAAAACATGGCTGCGGCTCGCACCAGTCTCCAAAAACCTAAAGCAGTTTAGGTTTTTGTTGCTGGTGCGCGCACTAGGGGTCGAACCTAGGACCTCACGAGTATCAGTCGTGTGCTCTACCAACTGAGCTATACGCGCATTTAACAGAGTTAAAAGATAACAAAAAATGTTGAAAAATAAAAGCGACAGCGCCGAAGCATGATGCGACGGCGCTGTTGGAGATGATAAAGCATTGAATCCCTGAAGAAGAAGGAGGATGGCAACCATAAGGGCGATGAAACCTACTCCAATGAGAAGGGACAATCCCACATCTTTAAAAAGTCGCCCCCAACTTTGATCATCAGGATCAATACGATGAGTATAAAAAGACATAACCTATTTACATAATACCATATCTAAATAAAAAGTCAATAAAGACAAAGGCGCTTCACTAAAGTGAAGCGCCTTGAAAGCTGCAAGAATCTTAATGAAGATTCAGTGGATAGACCGGCTTGTTTTGGATCACGCGGACCACTTGAGCCGGAATGTCTCCGTAAAAGTACAGAGCTATCGCGAAGGCATAGCAAACAAAAAGTTTCATTCTTTTATATTCTATCATATATACCGAGGAAAGTCAACCAAGAAAAAGCGGCCCTAACGGGCCGCTTTTTAGCATTCTTTCTTTTGTTCCGTTCTTACCTCGCCGAAGCTCTTTCGAGCGAAGGCGGGTCTGTCTTCCCAGATGCCAGATCATCTTTCAGAATGTAGATCATCATTCATCATATACTCGATCGAGATATACGATATCGACACCTTCAGCCCAGCACTTTGCAAGCAAAGTGCTGGACGTTTTTCAATTTGAATTATTCCACGAGCAGCTTCCGCTACCCGTGCCTTGTTACGACTTACTCCCTGTTACTAAGTTTACCGTAGGCCCACACGAGGTGAGACTTCGGGTACTCCTAGTTTCCTTGAGTTGACGGGCGGTGAGTACAAGACTTGAGAACGTATTCACCGCGGTATAGCTGACCCGCGATTACTAGCAATTCCGGCTTCATGAGGTCGAGTTGCAGACCTCAATCCGAACTGGCGCCGCTTTTCTAACGATTTGCTCTGCCTTACGGCTTTGCGTCGCGTTGTAGCGGCGATTGTATTATGTGTGTAGCCCAAGATATCAAAGGGACATGCTGACCTGGCGTCATCCTCACCTTCCCCCCAGCACCATTTTCCCGAATAGAAATTTCTACTGCCGAAAAATGGTGCTGGGTGGTCTCGCGTGACACTTATAACACGCGACGAGGGTTGCGTTCGTTACCCCACTTAAGGGAACAATTCAAACCACGAACTGACGACGGCCATGCATCACCTGTCCAACCGTCCTTGTGAGACGACAATAGTTTCCTACTGTCTTCGCTTGGATTTCTAACCTTGGTAAGGTTCTTCGTTTGTCGTCGAATTGAACCACATAATCCACTGCTTGTGCAAGTCCCCGTCTATTCCTTTGAGTTTTAGCCTTGCGGCCGTACTACCCAGGCGCTTCTCTTAACGCGTTAGCTACGCCTCTCAGAGGGTCGATACTCCGAAAAGCTAGAGAAGATCGTTTAGGGCGTGGACTACTGGGGTATCTAATCCCATTCGCTACCCACGCTTTCGTGTTTCAGCGTCAGGAATGTGCCAGTGAATTGCCTTCGCATTTGGTGTTCCCCATGATATCAACGGATTTCACCCCTACACCATGAGTTCCATTCACCTCTCACATCCTCTAGATTTGCCGTTTCTTCTGCGAGCCCCCGGTTGAGCCGAAGAATTTGACAGAAGACTAACAAAACCGCCTACACACCCTTTACGCCCAATGATTCCGGATAACGCTTGGGGCACTCGTATTACCGCTGCTGCTGGCACGAGTTTAGCAACCCCTTATTCTTCGGGTACTATCAATAACTTTCTCCCCGACAAAAGCAGTTTACATACCGAAGCACTTCATCCTGCACGCGGCGTCGCTCCGTCAGGCTTTCGCCCATTGCGGAAGATTCTCGACTGCGGCCACCCGTAGGTGTATGGACCGTATCTCAGTTCCATCGGTGGGGATCCGCCTCTCAGCGCCCCTAGACGTCATAGCCTTGGTGAGCCATTACCTCACCAACTAGCTGATATCCCGCAGGCCTTTCCCGAAGCGAAATTCTTTGCTCCTTAGAGATTATCCGGTATTAGCTCATCTTTCGATGAGTTATTCCAGACTTCGGGGGAAGTACCTACGTGTTACTACCTCGTTTGCCACTGCCCAACACTTTGCTAATCAATTCTTTCTCAAAAGAATTGCCGAACAAAGTGTTGGGCCGTTTGACTTGCATGCCTTATCCACGCCGCCAGCGTTCATCCTGAGCTAGGATCAAACTCTAAAATTAAATTTTAAAGAAAAATTTCTTTGAAATTTTTTAGAACGGAACAAAAGAAAAAATGCTAATTTTTTCTTTCATTTCCCAGCTCGAATCGTTTAAATTTTGTGTGATCCCACTTCGCTCTGAAACAGAGCTCCGCGAGATTGACTTGCACTGTCTCCAGGTTAATAGAGACAATACGTTCTTACTTATGAATAATTTCAATGAACAAACCGCCGCTTCTCCAAAAAGCGTTTTAATGCAATTAGATAAGCGGTAGGAGTAGTATAGTCACTTAAAAAAGGATGTCAAGTTTTGGCTTAAAATAAGGGTATTTGGGCTAGCGGAGATAAGAAATAAGCCGGCGAATTTAAGGAGTTTGGGTCTATCGAGAATTTGATTTCCCAATATTAATTGGAAGAGGTTGAAGAAGCTTCGGCAGATGGAGTGGATGTATCGGGAGCAGGTGGAGTTGGTTCCGGCGTAACTGTATCAGTGGAAGAAGCACTCACCGAAGAAGTAGAGGAAGCGTCTTCTATTACAGTATGGTCGCTTCCGCCGTTCTCTCCCCCATTATCTGGAACAATCACTGTATTGTTGTTGGAATCAGTAGTAATTATTGTGCCACTACCCGGTGCGCCAGTTGCATCGCTACTGGTAGGGGTTGAAGTTGCCGATTCATCTGGACACTCGCCCGGGTCAGTCTTCATTGTTCCGTTTTGCATAGTAATGCAATAGTAGTCTCCCGTGACTTTATCCTTAATGGTAATCCCTTCTTCTACTTTTACATGCTTTACCGTCAATCTCTCCACAAACACATTCTTCAAGTAAGCAATACCATCCACTACCTCAGCGCCAAAGGACTGAAGAGCTCCGAGAATCTCTCCTCCAAGAGAGGTGTGATTAGTTCCGAGATTGGTGAGAGATTCAATGGAAGAGACTCGGATCTCTAGGGAGGCTAGGGCTTCAGTGGTGGAAGCATTTTGATCCTCGAGCTTCTTTGAAAGAGCCTGTATTCCTACTAGAGCAATGCCGGCGGGATCAATGGTGGAGATGGAGGTGTTGGAGTTTCCAACGTGAAAGGTCTCATAGAAGTCTTGAGCTACCGGACCAATGTGTTTAACTGTGGAGTCTTCACTCTTGTAGTTCCATTCTGTGACTGGGAGAGAATTGATTTTCTTTAAGATATCTTCTCCATCTAATGGAGTGAGGTTCTCCTTGAGATTCCTGTCTGAAGCGTTAGTCCAGGTACCTCCGGTTGAGAGGCAGGCGCCGTTTGAGGCGAGGACGCTCTTGTCTCCATTAATAGAGAGCCAGCCATTGCAATATCCTATCTGTGAGGAAGAGGAGGTGGCGTTAGTGAGGCAGGCGCCGAAGGCGGAGGAACAGAGACCACTTGCCGTATTACAAAAACCCACTGCGGTTGTGGAGGTGCCAGAGGCGATATTAGTATCTCCAAAAGCCGAGCTGTGATAACCGCTCGAGGTATTACTATAGCCGGAAGCAGAGGAACAATTGCCGGAGGCATTATTCAAACGCCCAAGAGCTGTAGCACTTAACCCGCTGGCGGTGTTTTGAGCACCGAAAGCGGATGCGCAAGTGTTAGAAGATGTATTTAAAAACCCGAACGCTGACGAACGATTGCTGGAGGCGGTATTTTGATATCCAAAAGCGGAAGCACAACCTCCAGAGGCAATGTTACGATGACCAAAAGCATTTGCACAAGTACTACTAGCTATATTTAAAAATCCTATGGCTGAAGCTCCTATGGCTGAAGCGGTGTTTAAATATCCAGAGGCCGAACTTCGACATCCATTTGCAATATTACAAAAACCAAACGCACTTGATGAGGTACCGGAGGCAGTATTGGTAAAGCCGAAAGCGGAGCTACAATTTCCCGTTGCTTTATTTTGATTTTCAAAAGCTGTTCCCGCTCCAAAAGCGGAGCTGTAACCACCACTGGCTAATGTATAGCCTCCAAAAGCATAGCTATTATCGCCACTCGAACAGTCTTTGTAGCCAAAAGCAGCAGAACTAAGGCCAGATGATTCATTGCAGTTACCTAAAGCAGAACTGTTACTTCCTGAGGAAAAATTATTTATTCCAAAATCTATAGAGGAAATACCGCAAGCTCGGTTACTCATTCCAAAAGCTAAACCTTGGCAACCCGACGCAGTATTATTTGCTCCAAAAGCGGAACTGCTGATTCCAGAAGCGTTGTTAGAATAACCGGAAGCGAGGCTGTATATTCCACTAGCACTATTGTGGTAACCAAAAGCAGAACTCCGACAACCCGAAGCAGTATTTATTGCGCCGAAAGCCGCACTTTGATAACCCGTAGCATGATTATAATAACCTGAAGCAGAACTATAGTATCCAGAGGCTGTATTAAAATTACCCAAAGCTGAACTTAGATACTGACCGCTGGCAGTGTTGCAGTAACCGAAAGCTGAACTTCGATATCCTCCTACGGTATTGTAGTAACCAGAGGCGGTACTGTTACCTCCCGAAACTGTATTACAAAACCCAAGAGCAGTAGCGCCTGCATTAGAGGTTGTGTTATGAAAACCAAAAGCGGAAGAGTTACAGGCTGTGGCAAAGTTGTAATATCCCGAAGCAGTGGATGCTATGCCGGAAGCTAGATTTTGATTACCCAGAGCAGTGGACTGATTGGCGGTAGAACAATTTCCAAAACCCACTGAGGTTGAAAAAGGGGCGCATGCTACGTTGTTACCTCCGAACGCATTGGAATTATCGCCTCCCGCGTGGTTGGCGTAACCAACGGCGACAGAGTAAGAACCCGAAGCAGTATTGCTATTTCCAAAAGCACTGCCGTATTGAGCCGAGGCGGTGTTGTGATAACCAAAAGCATTAGTTTGATATCCACTAGCTGTATTGCATATACCAAAAGAAGATGCAAAACATCCAGAACTATATCCCTCAATCTGTACTGATAAGGAACTATTTCCAATCGCACAAGAATTGGTCCCCATGGCTATTCCTCCATTTCCGAGGGCGCAGTTACGGTTTCCTATGGCTATGCTGGAATTTCCGGCCGTGACAAATCCGGTATTATTAGCATTACCAATAGCAATACTTCCATTAAAGGCAGCGTTAGCAACATTACTAATTCCTATTGCAATATTCGAATATCCTCCGACTGCTCCCAGGGCACAATTGGAATTACCAATCGCTACTCCACAGGTAGTAGTGGCACAATTGCGCCAACCGAAGACTGAACTACAATTTCCACTCGCCACATTGCAATAGCCCACGGCACTAGCGTTCGTTCCAGGAGCAGAGTTTCCAAACCCCACCACAATTGGATTGAGGCTGTTGACGTTAGTGGAGAAGTTGTTCTGGATGTTTGTAACATTGTTTTGGATATTAGTGATCTGTCCTTGGAGATTCTGGACATCCGCCTGTGAGGGTGAACC